>CAMLJA010000112.1 GCA_946480065.1 uncultured Thermomonas sp.
GCCGATCCCGCCCGCCCTGCCCGATGCCCCCGCCTCCGGCGAACCCTTCGACGACCACGACGCCCGCGCCTGGCTGTACGTGCTGGTGGCCGACGGCCACGAGGACCTGCTGAAGGTGGGGCTGACGCGCCGGCCGCTGGCGCGGTGGTCGGCGTTCCATCCGCGCTGGTACGAGGCGTTCGACCTGCGGCACAGCCTGCTGGTGGGCTGCGAGACGCGGCGCGACGCGCAGCGGCTGGAGACCGCGCTGCACCGGGAGCTGGCGGAGCTGCGCTGCCCGATGCCGCTCAGCGTGCGCGCGGCCGCGGGCGGGGCCAGCGAGTGGTACCGCGGCGCGTACCCGCGGGTGCGGCGGTTCGTGGAGGACTGCGCGCAGCGCGGCCATCCGGTGCAGCGGGATGCCGCCGCCTTCCTGGCGCCGGCGATGCGGGCGCAGGCGGAGCGGCTGGACGCGCTGCTGCGCGAGGCCCACGCTGGGTTGATGGACGGCTGGCTGAACCCGGCGCAGTGCCGCGCGCTGGTGGACCTGGTGGACGGCCACTGCCGGTTCGACCCGGAGCTTGCGGCGCGGCTGCCGCAGCCGGCGTGGCAGGACCTCCGCCGGGCGCATGCGCGCGCGGCGACGCTGGCCGCGTGAGGGCGCAGTCAGCTACCTGCACGCTTCAGCATCGTCGCCACCCGCATAACACTCCCGTGCCCGCCTGCTAACGCGGCCGGTCGCATCCTGACTCCCGCGGCGAATGGATTGCCGCGTTCCCCCAAAACAGGAGTCAGCACATGCGCAGCACCCACGAAAGCAACCAGAAGTCGAACCCGTCGAAGTCGCAGTCCGGCAGCCACATGCAGGGCGACGAGAACCGCCAGCGCGACGCGCAGGGCCGCTTCACCGACGAGGACAGCACCGGCAACCGCACCGCGGCCTCCGGCCGCGGCAGCAGCGCCGACGACCAGCCGCGCGATTCGCAGGGTCGCTTCAAGGACGAGGACGGCAACAGCGGTTCGCGCTCCAACCGCCACTGACCAGCGCATCGGCGCCTGCCTGAGCAGGTAGCGCGCCACCACGAGAAGGCCGACCCCATCGGGGCCGGCCTTTTCCTTTTGCATGTCTTCGATGTTCGATCGGCCGATGGCGCCACCCGCGGGCGCGCCTGCGCCTGCCGTTCCGCGGCGCCCGCTACAGCCGCTCCGCCAGCGTGGCGCGCACCAGGATCTCGTCCTGGCAGAACCGCACCTGCAGCGCGTTGCGGTAGTGCAGCCACCAGGCGCGGTCCAGCGCGTCGGCCATGACTTCGAACAGCACCACCTCGTCGCGCTGCAGCCGGCCGTCGTCGTCTTCCCACAGCCCGGTGGCCGGGGCGCGGGTGTAGGCGGTGACGCCGCCGAAGCGCCCGGCCAGCTCGGCCCGCACCTGCGCGAAGCGCGCGGGCGGGAACGGTTGCCCGGCGTTGTCGTACAGCGGCAGCAGCAGCTGGATGACGTGCATCTGCATGGGTGGCCCTCACGCGCGCGGCGGCGGCTTGGACAGGTAGCGGCTGCCGGGCACCAGGAAGCGCAGCGGCGCGCCGGCGTTCTTGCTCAGGCCCACCCGCGGGCAGGCCAGCACCGGCGGCGCGGCGCCGTCGTCCAGCACGGTGATGGCGCCGCCGCCCAGCACGCTGCTGCCGTCCAGTCCGCGGTCGATGCCGAAGGCCTGCGCCAGCCGGCCCGGCCCGCTGCACAGCTCGCGCAGCGGCTCGCGCCCGCGCGCAGCGCGCATGGCGTCGATGCCGTCCAGCGGCTCGGCCGCGCGCAGCAGCACGCCGGCGCCGGTGCCCGCCTCCGCGCACACCAGGTTGGCGCACCAGTGCATGCCGTAGCTGAAATACACATACAGGTGGCCGGGCGGCCCGAACATGCTGCGGTTGCGCGGCGTGGGCCCGCGGAAGCTGTGCGCGGCGGGGTCGTCCTGGGCGTAGGCCTCCACCTCCACCAGCCGCGCCAGGCGGCCGTCGTCGCGGCGCAGCAGCTTGCCCAGCAGCAGCGGCGCCACCTGCTCCGGCGGCCGCGCGAAGAACGCCCGCGGCAGCGGGTCAGCGCGGGTCGGCATCCTTGCCGGGCTCGTCCGCTGCGGCACGCGCGGCGCGGTCTTGCATGGGCGGGGCGCTGCCGGCGTCCATGCCGGGGAAGAAGCGGGCCATGTCCTGGCGCAGGCCCGGCAGGTGGGCCTGCAGGCGATCCAGGACCCGTTCGATGTCGGGGCGTTGGGTGTCCATGGCGCCGCATCCTGCCTGCGGCAGCGGCAAGGGCGCGCGAAGACCACGCCGCCGCAACGCCGCGCTTGCCACGCTGGGGCCGTGTCCCTTCCCGCCCGGAGCGCCATGGCCCGCCGCAAGACCCTGAAACTGGCCACCTACAACGTCAACGGCATCGCCACCCGGCTGCCGCAGCTGCTGGACTGGCTGGCGCGCGAGGCCCCGGACGTGGTGGCGCTGCAGGAACTCAAGGCCACCGACGACGCCTTCCCCGCGCAGGCGCTGGAGGATGCCGGCTACGGCGCGCTGTGGCAGGGCCAGCGCTCGTGGAACGGCGTGGCGCTGCTGGCGCGCGGCGCCGCCCCGGTGGAAAGCCGCCGCGGCCTGCCCGGCGATCCCGACGACGCCCAGGCCCGCTACCTGGAGGCGGCCGCGCACGGCATCGTGGTGGGCGGCCTGTACCTGCCCAACGGCAACCCGCAGCCCGGCCCCAAGTTCGACTACAAGCTGGCGTGGATGCAACGCCTGGCCCGCCACGCCGCCACCCTGGTGGACCTGCCACACCCGGTGGTGCTGATGGGCGACTTCAACGTCATCCCCACCGACGCCGACGTCTACGACCCCAAGGCCTGGCGCAAGGACGCGCTGCTGCAGCCCCAGGTGCGGCAGGCCTTCGATGAACTGCTGGCCCAGGGCTGGACCGACGCCCTGCGCCAGCACGCCGGCGACGCCACCGTCTACACGTTCTGGGACTACTTCCGCCAGCACGCCCAGCGCGACCGCGGCCTGCGCATCGACCACCTGCTGCTCAACCCCCCGCTGGCCAAGCGCCTGAAGCGCGCCGGCGTGGACCGCTGGGTGCGCCTGCAGGACAAGGCCAGCGACCACGCGCCGACGTGGGTGGAAGTGGCGGCGCCCTAAGTCGAGACGCGTGGCGCGCCCGGACTGCGTCCGTTGACGCGCGGCAACCCGCCGCCCCGGTAAGCTTCGGCCATGTGCTACTCCGCCCAGGTGTGGTCCAGCTACCGCCACTACCAGCGCGCCTTCGGAGGCACGCTGGATATCCAGGAATTCGTGCGCCTGTACGAGGCCCGCGCGGAAGACCGCAGGATCAAGATCCCCAAGGGCGTGGACCTGGCGTTCCTGGGCGGCACCTCGGCGGAGGAACGCCGCATCCAGGACTTGGTGCGCGCCTACAACGCCCAGACCATCGCGGCCAGCGAGCCGGAGTTGTTCAAGCAGGTGAAGCGGCTGGCGGATGCGGAACGCGCGCTGCAGGCCAAGCCCACCAAGAAGGCGCTGAACGACCAGCGCATCGCCGGCAACAAGATCCGGCAGCTCAAGCGCTGGATCGCCGATGCCAAGCGGACGGAGCACGAGCCGGAACGCGACGACCGCATCTTCCCGGACTGGTACGCGCCCGTGCTGACCGAAGAGAACGGCGAACGCATCATCCGCCCGATGCGCTACCACTGCCGCCCCGCGGGGATGGACCCGTCCATCGACCGCACGAAGACCGGACAGGTGTCCGGCACGTACAACGCCCGGCGCGACAACCTGGCGCGGTTCTGGCGCCCGCTGTTCGGCCAGACCCACGCGCTGCTGGTGGCCAGCGTCTTCTACGAGAACGTGGACGACGGCGCGGGCGGCAGCCTGGAGCTGCAGTTCCGCCCGAAGACCGGCGAGGACATGCTGATCGCCTGCCTGGCCTCGCACTGGACGGACCCCAAGGGGCAGCTGCCGGATCTGTACAGCTTCGCCGCGATCACGGACGAACCCGAGCCGGAAGTGGCGGCCGCCGGCCACGACCGCACCATCATCAACCTCAAGCCGCAGCACGTGGACGCGTGGCTGGACCCGCAGGGGAACACCGCGGCCATGCAGGCGCTGCTGGACGACAAGCGCCACCCCTACTACGAACACCGGCGGGCCGCCGCCTGACCGCGGCCGCCCAGGAGGCGCCGCGCGCAGCGGCCTGGCATGCCGCGTCAGGCCGCGGTTTTTGCGTGGCCGGGGCGGCCGGCGTAGGGTGAGTCCCCCACCTGCGGAGACCCCATTCATGCAGGCTCGGCTCATCTCGCCCGACGGCATCACCCTGGCCCAGGTCGAGGGACACCCGCCCCCGCTTTCGCTGGAGCACCGGGGCGATACGTATCACCTCGTCCTCTTCGACGCCCCCGAGGCGCCGTTCGCGCTGTACGCGCATTCCCACCTGGACAACGAGACGGCGCTGGAGTGGGCGCTGCGCGACCCGTCCTGACACCCAGCATGCGGCGTTCACGCCGCCCCCGGCACCCTGCGCGCGTTCCGTGCCGGAGCCGCGCTTGAACGCTTACCACCCCCTGCCTGCCGCCGCGCTTGCCTGCCTCCTCGCCGCCTGCGCGCCCACGCCCGACGCCCCCAAGGGCGCGCCCACCGACGCCGCCACGCCCGCGCCCGTCACGGCCGCTGGCGATGCGGAACCCGCGGCCGCCACCGCCCCGGCAGCGGCGGCCACAGCGCGCATCCCCGCCGCCTTCCTGGGCGAGTGGAACCGCAACCCCGCCGACTGCGGCAGCAGCCGCAACGATTCGCGGCTGATCATCGAACCGGATCGCGTCAGCTACTGGGAAAGTAGCGGCCCCGTCACCGCGGTGACCGTGGACAGCCCCACTGCGGTCGAGGTCACCCTGCGCCTGGCCGGCGAAGGCGAAACCTGGATCCGCACCCAGCGCTTCGAACTGGACGGCGACACCCTCACCGCCATCGGCTACGCCGGCGGGCAGACGGTGCGGCAGCGGTGTCCCAAGTAACGGGAGCGCTGCACCCCGCGCGCCTCATCCGAGGCCAACGCCCACCGGCCGCATGGAACCGTAGGAGCGCACCGAAGTGGCGCGATCCCCGCCGCCCACCACGCCCCACGGCGACCGGTTGCATCCGCCGCCCCACCCACCCTGCACGGCCCGGTAACCCGCCGCGGCACACACTGCTGCAGCCCCTTCCACGCAGCAGGCACCCCCATGCCCCAGACCACCATCGCCGTACTCGTCGGCAGCCTCCGCAAGGACTCGTTCAACCGCCAGCTGGCCACGGCCAGCGCCCGGCTTGCGCCGCGCGACTTCGCGTTCGACCAGCTGGAAATCGGGGACCTGCCGCCCTACAACCAGGACGACGACGCCCACCAGGCGCCGGCCGTGCTGCGGCTGAAGGAGGCCATCAAGGCCAGCCAGGGCGTGCTGTTCGTCACCCCGGAATACAACCGCTCCATCCCCGGCGTGCTGAAGAACGCCATCGACCACGCCTCGCGCCCCTACGGCCAGAGCGCCTGGGCGGGCAAGCCCGCCGGCGTGATCGGCGTGTCCGTGGGCGCCATCGGCACCGCGCTGGCGCAGCAGCACCTGCGCAACGTGCTGGCCTACCTGGACATGCCCACCATGGGCCAGCCGGAAGCCTTCCTGCAGGCCAAGGAAGGCCTGTTCGACGACGACGGCAACATCGGCTCGGCCAGCCGCGAGTTCCTGCAGGGCTGGATGGACGCCTACGTGGCCTGGGTGAAGCACCACGCCGGCTGAGGGCGCACGCCGCCGGCGCGCCCGCCCCGCCGCGGGGACGGCGCGCCGCGCGTGACGGCTTAGGCCATCGCCCGGCAGGCCTGCGCGCAGCGGCGGCAGGCCTCGGCGCAGCGCTGGCAGTGCTCCATCTCGTGCGCGCCGCACTGCTCGGCGCACCAGTCGCACACCTTGGCGCACAGCGCGCACAGCGCCTGCGCGAACGGGCTGTTGCGCGCCATCGCGTCCGCGCACAGGCGGCACAGGTCCGCGCACTCGATGCAGCAGGCCGGGCAGGCGTTGTCGCTCTGCTTGCCCACCATGTGGCTGAAGCAGCTGCCGCATTCGGTGGCGCAGTCGTTGCAGGCGGCGATGCAGTCGCGGATGGCCTGGCTCAGGTGGTGGCTCATCGGGGTCCTCCTTGGGGTGGAGCTCCCAGCCTGCCCCTGGCGGCGGCAAAGGCGCGTAAAGCCGCGCGGCGGCACAGGCGGAGTGCATCCCGCTAATCGGCCCCGTAGGAGCGCACCGAAGGGGCGCGATGGCTTGGCGCACACCGCGCGCCTGCTCGTCATTCGCGCGCCTGTTCGTCGTTCCGGCGCCTGTCGTCATTCCCCCGAACGCGGGAATCCAGCGCCGTTCCGCCCTTGTTCGTCATTCCCGCGAAGGCGGGGATCGCTCTTCATCCCCCGCCATGACGCCAACCCCGCGGCCTCACCGCGACGGCCAACCCTTCCCCGTAGGAGCGCACCGAAGGGGCGCGATGCCCGCGTCGATCACCCCTCGATTTCCGGGTACCGCGA
>CAMLJA010000113.1 GCA_946480065.1 uncultured Thermomonas sp.
CGAGATCGTCCGCAGCAGCGCCAACATGCACATGGTGCCCGCCGACGACGCGGTGGCCGCGGCGCTGGCCGGCCTGCGGCGCGACGACCGCGTGCGCATCGACGGCTGGCTGGTGCAGGTGGAGGCCGGCGACGGCTGGCGCTGGCGCAGTTCGCTGCGCCGGGACGACAGCGGCGGCGGCGCCTGCGAGCTGGTCTACGTCTGCGCGGTCCGGCGCGAGTAGCTCAGGCCCTGGTGCCCAGCGGGCAGGACACCCCGGTGCCGCCCAGCCCGCAATAGCCCGCCGGATGCTTGGACAGGTACTGCTGGTGCTCGTCCTCGGCGTAGTAGAACGGCGGCGCCGGGAACACGACCTCGGTGGTGACCTCGCCCAGGCCCGCGGCATGCAGCCGCCGCTGGTAGGCGTCGCGGCTGGCCAGCGCGGCAGCGTGCTGGTCCGCGGTGGTGCAGTGGATGACCGACCGGTACTGGGTGCCCATGTCGTTGCCCTGGCGCATGCCCTGGGTGGGGTCGTGCTGCTCCCAGAACGCCTGCAGCAGCGCTTCCACCGGCAGCTGGCCCGGGTCGTGCACCACCTGCACCACCTCGGCGTGGCCGGTCTCGCCGGAACACACCTCGCGGTAGGTGGGATTGGGCGTGTAGCCGCCGGCATAGCCCACCGCGGTGGTGAACACCCCCGGCAGCCGCCAGAACACCCGCTCGGCGCCCCAGAAGCAGCCCATGCCGAAGCGGATCGTGGCCAGCCCCGGGAACTCGCCGGCCAGCGGGCGGCCGTGCACGTGGTGCGCGCCGCGCACCGCCAGCGGGGTGGCGCGCCCGGGCAGCGCGCGCGCCGGGTCCACCATGCGTTGCTTCCAGGCGCCGATGCCGGTCATGCGTTCCTCCGTTGCAGGACGATGAGATGCGGGCGGATGCGCCGCGATCAAGCGCCGTCAGCCTTCGTAGGCGCGGGCCACCCGCACGCAGTTGCGGCCCTCGTGCTTGGCCGCGTACAGCGCCTTGTCGGCGCGCGCCAGCAGGGCCGCCGCGTCGGCGTCCTCGCCCCGGCGCGCCGCCAGCCCGATGCTCACCGTGAGCGCCAGCGGCTCGCCCTGCCAGGACAACGCCAGCCGCTCCACCGTCTCGCGCAGGCGCTCCGCCACCACCCGCGCCGCCGCGGCGTCGTGCCCGGGCAGCACCACCAGGAACTCCTCGCCGCCGTAGCGCCCCAGCGCGTCGCCCGGGCGGAGTTCGGCGCGCAGCGCGGCGGCCACCTCGCGCAGGCAGGCGTCGCCGCAGGCGTGGCCGTGGGTGTCGTTGACCCGCTTGAACCAGTCCAGGTCGATGAACAGCACCGACAGCGGCGCCGGCCCGCCCTCGCCGGCGCGGAAGGCCCGGGCCAGCAGCAGGTCCAGCGAGCGCCGGTTGAGGGTGCCGGTGAGGCCGTCGTGCTCGGCGGTGCGGCGCAGCTCGATCGCCGCCAGCGCCTCGTCGGCCTGCTCCAGCGCGGTCCGCGCCAGCGCGACCAGGGCCGCCAGGTCGTCGCCCGCCAGGGTGGCCTCGCCCGTGGGCACCAGCAATGCGCCCCAGGCCGGCGCCTGCAGGCCCAGCGGCACCACCGCGCAGGCGCCCGCCGGCGCCTCGTCACCGTCCGCACCGCGCAGGCGCACGTGCGAGGCGGTGCGCTGGCCGGCGCAGGCGCGCAGGGTGGGCTGCGCGGCCTCCACCGCCCGCAGCAGCGGCCGCGGCGTGATCCCGGCCGGGACCAGCAGGCGCCCCGCCCCGCGGTAGCCCTCCGCCAGCACCAGCGCGCCCTCGCGGCCGGCCAGCCGGGCGGCGTGCTCGGCCAGCAGGCGGAAGGCGGCAGGGGCGATGGCCTCGTCGGGGGCGCTCCGCAGCTCGGCCTGCAGCGCCTGCGCCAGGGCCGCACGCAGGCGCTCGTGGCGCAGCCGCTGGTCGCTGTCGCGACGCGCGCTGGCTTCGTCGTCCAGCCGCCGGCGCACCAGCCCGATGCGGCTGCTCAGGCCCACGAACAGCAGCAGCGACAGCAGCACCAGCGCCAGCTGGTAGCCGTAGCGGGGCCATAGGCCGTCGGGCAAGCGCCCGGCCTGCATCAGTTCGTGCGCGCCGGCCGCGATGGCCAGCAGCACCAGCGCCAGCAGCACCGCCACCGCCATCGACACCCCGCGGCGCGCGGCCCCGAACACCGCCACCAGGGCCAGGGTCGCGGCGGCCACCCAGCCGGCCGTGGCCAGCGGGTGCAGGGCCTGCGGCCAGGCCCCGCCCAGCGCCGCCACCAGCGCCGCGGCCGCGAGCAGCAGCCACGGCGCCAGCCGCAGGCCGCGCCCGGCGGTGCCGGCATAGCGCAGCACCGTCAGCAGGCCCACGCCGGCGAACAGCAGCAGGGTGGCCCAGAACCCGGGCGCGCCCAGCCGGCCCAGCAGCCCCAGTCCCGGGACCCCGTACAGGTGGCCGTTGACCGTGGCGCAGACCAGCAGCGCCGCGCCCGCGTGCAGCGCGAACAGCAGGAACGGCCCGTCGCGCACCGCCGCGAACAGCGCCAGCGCGGCGATCGCCAGCGTCAGCAGGGCCGCATACACCGCGTACGCCAGGGCGTTGTCGCGCGCCACCAGCGCCAGCATTTGGCGCTCGCCCAGCACCCGCGGCGTGGGCGCGGCGCGCACGCCGCCGCGCAGCGCCAGCCGGACCTCGCGCGGGCCGCTCCACTCGCGCGGCAGCGCGAAGGCGTAGCCGGCGGGCAGCAAGCCGCCCAGCCGGCCGGGCGTGAAGTAGCGCTGCGGCGCCGGCGCCCAGCCCGGCGCGGAAACCCGGACCTCGTCGAAGGCGTCGCGCGACAGCCACAGCACCCGGCGCTCCCCGTCTGCCGCCGGCAGGGTGAAGCGCAGCCGGGCCTCCAGCTGGCCCCCGCGGAAGCGCAGGCGCTGGCCGGCTGCCGGCGCACCAGCCGCCTGCGCCAGCACCGGCACGTCCTCGCCGCCCGCCTGCGCAGCCTCGGGCGTCTCCGCCAGCCAGGCCAGCGCGGTCAACGGCAGGCAAGCCACCGCCAGCAGCAGCAGCGCCGACCACAGCCGCTTCAGGCCGGGCATCCGGCGTCCCCGCCTTCGCGCGCGTCCGCCGCGGGCGCCGGTCCGTCGCCCAGGCCCAGCGCCTCCACCCGCGCCCGCGCCTGCGGCCAGGCCGCTTCCGGCACCATCACCGCGACCAGCCCGAACACGCCCAGTTCGCCGATCCCGCCGGTCAGCGCCTCCCCGCGCACGAACGCCGGGATGCCTTCGGCCTCCAGCGCCTGCCGGACCAGGTGGGCATCGATCAGGTTGGCGGCTTCGTAGACGGTGCGCATCGCTCCTCCCCCACGGGGATCAAGCAAACAACGTGCCAAACCCCGCCAAACCCGCACGACAAGGCCGCTCCGCTAAACTGGACGCCGTTTCCGCCAGCCGCGCAGAGCCGTGTCGAAGCCCACCCCCACGCCCGCGGCCGACGCCGCCACCCCCGTCCGCACCGACTTCATCCGCCAGATCGTCCGCGACGACCTGGCCAGCGGCAGGCACGCCGCCATCCGCACCCGCTTCCCGCCGGAGCCCAACGGCTACCTGCACATCGGCCACGCCAAGGCGATCTGCCTGGACTTCGGCGTTGCCGCGGAGTTCGGCGGCGCCTGCAACCTGCGCCTGGACGACACCAACCCGGCCAAGGAAGACCCCGAGTACGTGCGCGCCATCCAGGACGACGTGCGCTGGCTGGGCTTCGACTGGCACAGCCTGCGCCACGCCTCCGACTACTTCGACGTGTTCTACCTGGCGGCGGAGAAGCTGATCCGGCAGGGCGACGCCTTCGTCTGCGACCTCAGCGCCGATGAAGTGCGGGCATATCGCGGCACGCTGACCGAGCCGGGCCGCCACTCGCCGTACCGCGGGCGCAGCGTCGAGGAGAACCTGGACCTGTTCCGGCGCATGCGCGCGGGCGAGTTCCCGGACGGCGCGCGCACCCTGCGCGCGAAGATCGACATGGCCAGCGGCAACATCAACCTGCGCGACCCGGCGCTGTACCGGATCAAGCACGTCGAGCACCAGAACACCGGCAACGCGTGGCCGATCTACCCGATGTACGACTACGCCCACTCGCTGAGCGACGCGATCGAAGGCATCACCCACTCGCTGTGCACGCTGGAGTTCGAGGACCACCGCCCGCTGTACGACTGGTGCGTGGACAGGGTGGACCTGGCCGGCAACCCCGACCTGCTGGAACCGCTGCTGGCCAAGGGCCTGCCGAAGGAAGCCGGCAAGCCGCGCCAGATCGAGTTCTCGCGCCTCAACTTCAACTACCTGGTGATGAGCAAGCGCAAGCTGCTGGCGATGGTGGAAGACAGGCTGGTGGACGGCTGGGACGACCCGCGGATGCCCACCCTGCAGGGCATCCGCCGGCGCGGCTACACGCCCTCGGCGCTGAAGCTGATGGTGGAGCGCGTGGGCATCAGCAAGCAGAACTCGCTGCTGGACATTTCCATCGTCGAGGGCGCGCTGCGCGACGATCTGGATGCGCACGCGCCGCGCCGGATGGCGGTGATCGATCCGCTGAAGGTCGTGCTGGCCAACTTGCCCGAAGCGCATGCGGAAACCCTGCGCTTCGCCAACCATCCCAAGGACGAATCCCAGGGCGAGCGCGACCTCCCGTTCGGCCGCGAACTGTGGATCGAGCGCGAGGATTTCGAGGAGGTGCCGCCGAAGGGCTTCAAGCGCCTCACCCCGGGTGGCGAAGTCCGCCTGCGCGGCGCCGGCATCGTCCGCTGCGACGAAGCCATCAAGGATGCCGACGGCCGCGTGGTCGAGCTGCGCTGCACGCTGGACCCCGATTCCCGCCCGGGCATGGAAGGCGCCAACCGCAAGGTCAAGGGCACCATCCACTGGGTCAGCGCCATGCACGCGGTGGCCGCGGAGGTGCGCCTGTACGACCGCCTGTTCACGGTGCCGAACCCGGACACCGACGAGGACGGCAAGACCTATCGCGACTACCTCAATCCCGAGTCGCGCCGCGTCGTCACCGGCTACGTGGAGCCCGCCGCCGCGCAGGCCGCGCCGGAGCAGGGCTTCCAGTTCGAGCGCCTCGGCTACTTCGTGGCCGACCGCTACGACCACGCGCCCGGCAAGCCGGTGTTCAACCGCAGCGTGACCCTGCGCGACACCTGGTCGCAGAAGGGCTGAGCGATGCCGATGCCCCTGCCCGCGCAGCTGCACATCACCCTGCCCGTCTGGGTGATGGAGCTGGACGTCGCCGGACGCGACTTCTTCACCGACGATGCCAAGGTGGCGTTCGCCATCGAACTGTCGCGCCACAACCTGGAGCGCCAGAGCGGTGGCCCGTTCGGTGCCGCGGTGTTCAGCCCGCAGCACCAGCTGGTGGCGGTGGGCGTGAACCGCGTGGTGCGCCAGAGCTGCTCGGTGGCGCACGCCGAGATGATGGCCTACATGCTGGCGCAGCAGCGCCTGCAGCAGTTCCGCCTGAACGCGCTGGGCGGCCCGGTGACCCTGGCCACCTCGGCGCAGCCCTGCTGCCAGTGCTACGGCGCCACCATGTGGGCCGGCATCGACCGCCTGCTTATCGGCGCCCGCAGCGAAGACGTCGAGGCGCTGACCGAGTTCGACGAAGGCCCGCTGCCGGCGGACTGGGCGGGCGAACTCGCCAGGCGCGGCATCGAGGTCGTGCGCGACGTGCAGCGCGACGCCGCCTGCGCGGTCCTCCAGGCGTACGGCGAACTGGGCGGGCCGAACTATTGACGGGCTGCTGGCCTACTGCCGCCAGGGTTTCGAGCCGGAACTGGCCGCCGAACTGACCGACCGCGCCGGGCGCGCCGGCATCGCGGGCTACGCGCGCACGGAGCGCGACAGCGGCTACGTGCTGCTCTTGAACAACGACGCCGCCTGCGAGGACGCCGGCGCACTCGACCGCGCGCTGCCGTTCGCCACGCTGGTGTTCGCGCGGCAGAAGCTGCGGCTGGTCGCCGAGCTGCGCGGCCTGGATCCGGCCGACCGAATCGCGCCGATGCTGGCCGCGCTGCACGGCGGGCCGCAGTTTGGCGAACTGGTGATGGAGCATCCCGACAGCGATGCCGGCAAGCCGCTGGCGGGACTGGCGCGCAGCCTCGGCAACGCGCTGCGCCCGGCGCTGCGCAAGGCCGGCCTGCTGAGCACGCAGGACAACGCCCGCCTGCCGCGCCTGCACGTGTTCTTCGTGGCCGGCGACCACGCCTTCCTCGCCACCAGCCGCCCGGCCGACAGCGCGCCGTGGCCCCTGGGCATCCCGCGACTGCGCATGCACAGGGACGCGCCCTCGCGCTCCGCGCTGAAGCTGGAAGAAGCGCTGCTGGTGTTGCTGGACGACGAGGAGCGCACGCGCCTGCTGAAGGAAGGCATGGCGGCCGCCGACCTGGGCGCCGCGCCCGGCGGCTGGACCTGGGTGCTGACCCGGCACCGCCTGCGGGTGACCGCCATCGACAACGGCCCGCTGCGCCAGCACGTGCTGGACACCG
>CAMLJA010000114.1 GCA_946480065.1 uncultured Thermomonas sp.
CCCGCGGCTTCTGCGCCGGCGTCGACCGCGCCATCGAGATCGTCAAGCGCGCGCTGGAGACGCTGGGCGCGCCGATCTACGTGCGCCACGAGGTGGTCCACAACCGCTTCGTGGTGGACGACCTGAAGGCCCGCGGCGCGGTGTTCGTGGAGGAGCTGGACGAGGTGCCGGACGACGCCACCGTGATCTTCAGCGCCCACGGGGTGTCGAAGGCGGTGCGCGAGGAGGCCGCGCGGCGCGGGCTGAAGGTGTTCGACGCCACCTGCCCGCTGGTGACCAAGGTGCACCTGGAAGTCGCCCGCCAGTGCCGCCACGGCCGCGACATGGTGCTGATCGGCCACGCCGGGCACCCGGAAGTGGAGGGCACGATGGGCCAGTGGAGCCGCGAGGGCGGCGGCCGGGGCGGCAAGGGCGCGATCCACCTGGTCGAGGACATCGACGACGTGGCCACGCTGGCGCTGGCGCAGCCGGAGAACTGCTCCTACACCACCCAGACCACGCTCAGCGTGGACGACACCCGCGAGATCATCGCCGCTCTGAAGGCGCGCTTCCCGGCGATCCAGGGGCCCAAGAACGACGACATCTGCTACGCCACCCAGAACCGCCAGGACGCCGTGCGCGAACTGGTGGCCGGCGGCTGCGACGCCGTGCTGGTGGTGGGCTCGCCGAATTCCTCGAACTCCAACCGGCTGCGCGAACTGGCCGAGCGCGAGGGCGCCGCGGCCTGGCTGATCGACGGCGCCGACGAGATCGACCCGGCCTGGCTCGCGGGCCGCCAGCGCATCGGCGTGACCGCCGGCGCGTCAGCGCCGGACGTGCTGGTGCGCGGCGTGCTGGACCGACTGCAGGAGCTGGGCGCGCGCAGCGTGCGCGAGCTGCACGGCGAACCGGAAAGCATGGTGTTCGCGCTGCCGAAGGAACTGCGGCTGCGGCTGGTGGACTGAGGCTCCCGGCGCGCTCAGGCCGCGGGCAGCGCCGCCACCTCGCACACCAGCCGCAGCCCGCCGTCCGCGGGCACCTCGGCCCGCAGGCCGCCGCCGTGGGCGCGGGCGATGGCGGCCGCCACCAGCAGCCCCAGCCCCAGTCCGTCTTCCCCCGGCTGCACCGACGGTTCGCGCAGCAGGGCCTCCGGGTCGCAGGCGCCGCCTCGGTCGCGCGCGACCAGCCGCAGGCGGCTGGCGTCCGCCTCCAGGCTGCAGTCGGGCGCCTGCCCCGGGTCGCGCGCGCAGGCGCAGGCCAGCACCGCGGCCAGCATCCGCTGGACCGCGCGCGCATCGCCGTGGAAGCCGGCGGGGGGCGCGCCTTCCCAGCGCAGCTGCGGATCGCACTGCAGCCCGCCGCAGGCCAGGTCGGCCAGCAGCGGCAGGTCCAGCGGCTCCGGCCGCAGCACCAGCGCGCCGCTGGCGCAGCGGCGCCATTCGCGCGCCTCGTCCACCATCGCGGCCAGGCGCGCGGCCTGGCGTTCGATCACCGCCACCATGTCGGCGCGGGTGCCGGCCGCCAGGGTGTCGGCGTGGCGCAGCACGTAGGCCGACGTCCGGATCGGCGACAGCGCCGCCTTCAGGTCGTGGGCGATCCGGTCCTCGATGGCTTCAGGTCGCATCGGCCGCCGTCCAGTCCGCCACCAGCCGCAGCAGCGCGTCCGCATCCACCGGCTTGACCAGGTGGGCGTCGAAGCCGGCCGCGGCGGTGCGGCGGCGGTCCTCGGGCTGGCCCCAGCCGGTGACCGCCACCAGCCGCAGGGCGTCGCCGCCCGGGCCGGCGCGCAGCCGGCGCGCCAGTTCGCAGCCGTCCAGGCCGGGCATGCCGATGTCCAGCAGCACCAGCTCCGGCGGCCGCTCGGCGACGATGCGCTCCACCTCCAGCGGGTCGTAGCTGCGCTCCACCCGGTGGCCCAGCAGGTCCAGCAGCACCGCCAGGGTGTCCGCGGAGTCGCGGTTGTCGTCCACGATCAGCACCCGCATCGGCCGCAGGGGCGATGCCGCCGCCGGCGCCTCGGTCGGGTCCGGGGGGCGGGCCCCGTCCGCGGGCGCCAGCGGCAGGTGCACGGTGAAGCGCGACCCCTGGCCGGGGCCGGCGCTGGAGGCGCAGACCCGCCCGCCGTGCATTTCCACCAGCCGCTTGACCAGGCTCAGGCCGATGCCCAGGCCGCCCTGCGCGCGCGCCACCGCCGAATCCGCCTGCCGGAAGCGCTCGAACACCCCTGCGGCGTCCGCCGCCGAAAGCCCGATGCCCTGGTCGATCACCGCCACCTCCACGTCGTCGCCGTCGCAGCGCACTTCCACCACGATCGGCTTCCCGGGGTCCGAGTACTTGGCGGCGTTGCTGAGCAGGTTGCCGAACACCTGCACCAGCCGCGCCGGGTCGGCCGACAGCACCACCGGCGCGGTGGGCTGGTGGACCTGCAGGACGTGGCCACCGGCGTCCAGCAGCGGCGCCACGGTTTCCCGCGCGGCTTCCAGCACGTCGGCCAGGGTGGTGGGCTGCCGCTGCAGCACGAGCTTGTCCTGGGCGATCCGCGCCACGTCCATCAGGTCGTCGATCAGCCGCACCAGCACGCCCACCTGGCGGCGCATGGCCTGGGCCAGCGGGTCGGTGTCGCCGTGCGCCATGCGCTGGGCGTGGACCGCGTTCGACAGCGCGGCCAGCGGGTTGCGCAGCTCGTGCGCCAGCACGGCGAGGAATTCGTCCTTGTTGCGGTCCTGCTCGCGCAGCCGCGCCTCCACCTTGCCGCGCTCGCCGCCCTCGTGGCGCAGCGCCTCGTTGCTGGCCGCCAGCTGCGCGTTGGCGTTGCGCAGCGAGGCGTTGAGCACGTCCAGCTCGCGCATCTTCTCCACCTGCAGCGCCACGTTGGCGTCCGCCAGCTTGCGGTTGGCCTCCTCCAGCGCGCGCCGCTTGCGCTGCAGCTCCGCCAGCACCATCACCTTGCTGCGCAGGATCTCCGGGATGATCGGCACCATCACGTAATCCACCGCGCCGAGCTTGTAGCCGCGCAGGCGGTCCATGTCGGACAGGTTGACCGCGCTGACGAAGATGATCGGCGTGCGCTCGTAGCGCGGGTGCTGGTGGATCAGGCTGGCGGTCTCGAAGCCGTCCATCCCGGGCATGTTGACGTCCAGCAGGATGACCGCGCAGTCCTCCTTCATCAGCACGCGCAGCGCGTCCTGGCCGGAGGTCGCCTCCAGCAGGCGCTCGCCCAGCGGGTCCAGGATGGCGCGGTAGGTCAGCAGGCGCCCGGGCTGGTCGTCGACCAGCAGCACGTTGACCGGCATCGTCCCCGGTTCCTTCCCGTCCAGCGCGGCGAAGGGGCTGTCCACCGGTCCGTTCATCGATACAGCCACTGCCTGAGCATGCCGAGCAGCTGGTCGGTGTCGACCGGCTTGGCCAGGTAGTCCGAGGCGCCGGACTCCAGGCACTTCTCGCGGTCGCCCTTCATCGCCTTGGCGGTCAGGGCGATGATCGGCAGCGCGCGCAGCGCCGGCTGGGCGCGGATCGCCTGCATGGTCGCGTAGCCGTCCATCCCCGGCATCATGATGTCCATCAGCACGATGTCGATGCCGCCGGCGCCGACCTTGGCGATCGCCTCCTGGCCGTTGCTGGCCGTCTCCACCCGCATCCCGTGCCGTTCCAGCACGCTGGACAGCGCGAAGATGTTGCGCACGTCGTCGTCCACCACCAGCACCGACTTGTCCAGCAGCAGGTCGCCGGACTGGTGCAGCCGCTCGACCATCCGCTGCTTCTCCGGCGGCAGGTCGGCGATCACCCGGTGCAGCAGCAGCGCGGTCTCGTCCAGCAGCCGCTCGGGCGACTCCACGCCCTTGATGACCACCGACTTGGCCGCGCGCCGCAGCTTCTGCTCCTCCGCGGCGGTGAGCTCCTTGCCGGTGAACACCACCACCGGCAGGTTGGCCAGCGCCGGGACCGCCTGGATCTTCTCGAGCAGTTCGAAGCCGGTCATGTCGGGCAGCTTGAGGTCGATCACCGCGCAGTCGTACTCGCCCTCGCCCAGCTTGCAGAGCGCGGCCTCGCCGCTGCCCACGCTGTCGATGGCCACGTCGTCGTGGCGGATCAGCTCCTCGATCCCCATCCGCTCGCCGGCGTCGTCCTCCACCACCAGCAGCCGCTTGGTCCGCGGCAGGGTGTAGCGGCGGATGCGCTCCAGCGCCTCCTCGATGCTCTCGGAGTCCGACGGCTTGGCCAGGTAGGCGAAGGCGCCGCGCTCCAGGCCGTGGTGGCGGTCCTCGTCCACGGTGACGATCTGCACCGGCAGGTGGCGGGTGGCCGGGTCCTGCTTGAGCCGCGCCAGCACGGTCCAGCCGAGCATGTCGGGCAGGATGATGTCCAGCGACACCGCGTCCGGCCCGTATTCCTGCACCAGCCGCAGGGCTTCTCCGCCGCGGTTGGTGACCAGCGCGTTGAAGCCGCGGCCGCGGGCCAGGTCGCGCAGGACCGTGGCGTAGCGGGCGTCGTCCTCCACGATCAGCAGGGTGGGCTTGTCCGGGTCCAGCGCGGCGCGATCGTCGCCCACGTCCTCGCGCCGGGGCATGTCGTGGTCGGTGCGCTGCAGGCGCGCGCTGGAGGCGCGCTCCGGCGCCGGCTCGCGCATCTCCGCCGGGGCGTCGAGCGGGAGGTAGAGGGTGAAGGTGCTGCCTTCGCCCGGGGTGCTGCGCAGCTGCAGTTCGCCGCCGAGCAGGCCGGCGATCTCGCGGCTGATGGCCAGGCCCAGGCCGGTGCCGCCGTACTTGCGCGAGGTGCCCGCGTCCGCCTGCTGGAACGCCTCGAACACGATCCTCTGCTTGTCGGCGGAAATGCCGATGCCGGTGTCGCGGACCTCGAACGCGACCACCGTGCCGGCGCCGTCCAGGGTCGGGTGGCCCGCGCTCCAGCCGGCGGTGGCCGGGTAGGCGCGCAGGCGCACGCTGCCGCGCTCGGTGAACTTGAAGGCGTTGGACAGCAGGTTCTTCAGGATCTGCTGCTGGCGCTTGGGGTCGGTGTCGATCGACGGGCCCAGCGCCGGGTCGACGTCGACCGTGAACTGCAGCTCGCGGCGTTCGGCCTCGTGGCGGAAGCCGCGCAGCAGGTTCTCGCGCAGGGCGCCGAAGCCCACGTCCTCCACGTCCACGGTGACCGTGCCGGATTCGATCTTGGACAGGTCCAGGATGTCGCTGATCAGGTGCAGCAGGTCGGTGCCGGCCGCGTGGATGGTCCGCGCGAACTCCACCTGCCGCTCGCTGAGGTTGCCGCCCGGGTTCTCCACCAGCTGCTGGCCCAGGATCAGGATGGAGTTCAGCGGCGTGCGCAGTTCGTGCGACATGTTGGCCAGGAACTCGGACTTGTAGCGCGAGGTGAGCGCCAGCTCCGCGGCCTTCTCCTCCAGCGCCCGCCGCGCGTGCTCGATCTGCTGGTTCTTCTGCTCCACCTCCGCCTTCTGCTCCGCCAGCAGGGTGGCCTTCAGCGCGATCTCCTCGTTGGTCTGCTGCAGCTCGCGCTGCTGGTGCTGGAGCTCGCTGGCCAGCTGCTGCGACTGCGACAGCAGGCGCTCGGTGCGCATCGAGGCCTCGATGGTGTTGAGCACGATGCCGATGCTGTCCGACAGCTGGCCCAGGAAGGCCAGGTGCGAGGGCGAGAATTCGCCCAGCGAGGCCAGTTCGATCACCGCCTTGGGCTGGTGCTCGAACATCACCGGCAGCACCGCCATGCTGCGCGGGGTCAGCTCCAGCAGGCCCGAGCGCACCTTGGCGCAGTCGCCGCCGATGCCGGAGACCACGATCATCTCGCCTTCCGCCGCACACTGGCCGATCAGCCCCTGGCGCATCTCGATGACGTCGCCCGGGTCGCCGTCGTCGGCGTAGCCGGCCACCCGCCGCAGGCGGCTACGGCCGTCGTCCGCGTGCTCGACCACGTACATCACGCCCTGCTGCGCGTTCACCAGCGGCGCCAGCTCCGACAGCAGCAGGCTGCCCAGCGCGAACTGGTCGCGCTGGCCCTGCATCATGCCGCTGAACTTGGCCAGGTTGGTCTTCAGCCAGTCCTGCTCGCGGTTGCTCTCGGTGGTCGCGCGCAGGGTGCCGATCATCGCGTTGATGTTGTCCTTCAGGTCGGCCACCTCGCCGCGGACGTCGACCTGGATGGTGCGGGTCAGGTCGCCCTGGGTCACCGCGGTGGCGACCTCGGCGATCGCGCGCACCTGGGTGGTCAGGTTTTCCGCCAGCTGGTTCACGTTGGCGGTCAGGTCCTTCCAGATGCCGGCGGTGCCGGGCACGTGCGCCTGGCCCCCCAGCCGGCCCTCCACGCCGACCTCGCGGGCCACGCCGGTCACCTGGTCGGCGAAGATCGCCAAGGTCGCGGTCATGCCGTTGATGGTGTCGGCCAGCTCGGCGATCTCGCCCTTGGCCTCCACCGTCAGCTTCTGGTGCAGGTCGCCGTTCGCCACCGCGGTCACCACCTTGGCGATGCCGCGCACCTGGGTGGTGAGGTTGGACGCCATCGAGTTGACGTTGTCGGTGAGGTCCTTCC
>CAMLJA010000115.1 GCA_946480065.1 uncultured Thermomonas sp.
GTGCACCGACGCCCGCGGCCAGGTCTCGATGCAGAACGGCACGCCCTGCGCGCCCGGCATGAAGCAGGAGGTCCGCCGGATCGGCGAGGTGAAGACGGTGCCGGTGCCGGCGCTCCGGCCGGCGCCGCCACCGGCGCCGCGCGCGCCCGCCTACGGCGACTTCGTACTGGTGAGCGGCCCCAATGCCAAGCGCTCGCCCGCGCCCGAGGCGGCCGGGCTCCCGCCGCCGCCGCCGCTGTTCCAGTGCCGGACCTGGGAGGGCGACAGCTACTACGGCGACACCGAATCGCCGGAGCCCCGCTGCGCGCCGCTGCAGGTCACCGCCATCGACGGCAGCGGCGCGCTGGGCGCCGGCCGGGCCTGCGAGATGAAGTACGACGAGTGCAAGGCGGTCCCGGCCGAGCAGCTCTGCGACGCCTGGCTGCGGCGGCTGGACGACGCCGAGTTCAAGCTGCGCTATGCCGGCGACGACAACCGCGCCGAGCGCCAGGCCGCGTTCGATTCGGTCGACGCCAGGGTCAAGGCCAGCAGCTGTTCGCCGGTGGCGCCGGCTCAGAACCCGTAGCGCAGGAAGCCGCCGTCCACCGCGATGCACTCGCCGGTGACGTAGCCCGAGGCCGGCAGGCACAGGAAGGCGACCGCGGCGGCCACCTCCTCCGGTTCCCCGATGCGGCCCATCGGCGTGCGCAGCAGCACTTCGTCCAGGTAGTCGGGGTCGGCCAGCTTGCCGCTGGTGCGGCGGGTGCGGATGTACCACGGCGCCACCGCGTTGACCCGGATGCCGTCCTCGGCCCACTCGACCGCGAGGTTCCTGGTCATCTGGTGCAGTGCCGCCTTGCTCATGCCGTAGGGTGCGCCGCTGCGCACATGGGTGAGGCCGGACACGCTGCCGATGTTCACGATGGCGGAGGCGGCGTGCCTGGACAGCAGCGGGTGCGCCAGCCGGCACAGCTCGAAGGCGGAAAACAGGTTGGTCTCGAAGATCCCGCGCCACTGGTCTTCGCCGTAGTCCAGCGTGGGCCGGGTGAGGTTGCCGCCGGCGTTGTTGACCAGCAGGTGCAGGCCACCCTGGTCGTTGGCCCAATCGATGATCTCGGCGCGCTGCTCGTCGTCGGCGACGTCGGCCGGCAGCGCCAGCACCGCGTCCTCGGGGCCGGGGAATTCCTCCTCCAGCTCGGCGCGCGCGGTCTCCAGCATCTCCGGGTCGCGCGCCACCATCAGCACCTGCGCGCCGAAGCCCAGCAGTTCGCGGCAGATGGCCAGGCCGATGCCGGCGCTGGCGCCGGTCACCAGCGCGCGTTGTCCATCCAGGGTCCAGCGTTGCGATGCCATGCGCGGCCTCCATGCGGGGTCGGCGTAGGATAGGCGCAAGGCCGGGCGGCGGTCGCCCGGCAGGGAGACCGCGATGCGCGCCGTGCCCGTGCTGCTGTGCCTGGCCACGCTGGCGGCGTGCGCGCCACCCAAGCCGCCCGAGGAAGAGCGCCGCCCGGCGCCGCAGGCCGCCGCGGCCCGGACGCCCGCGATCGTGGCCGAGGCCCGGCGCCAGGAGGAGCGCGCCCGCGCGGCGGAGCGCGACAGCCTGGAAGCCGCGCGCCAGCAGCGCGAAGCGATCGACGCCGCGACGCGCTGATGCGCCGGGCTCAGCGCAGGCTGCAGAAGCAGTAGGCCAGCGGCCGCACCCGCGCAGGCCCGCGCGCCTGCGCCAGCCGCGCCAGCAGCCCGTCCGGCAGCTGCGCGGCCAGGTGCTGGCGCAGCAGCGCCTCGCCGACGCCGCTCGCGCGCAGCAGCGCCAGCCCGGCGCGGCCCTCGACCAGCCCGCCGAACCACTGCTCGAACGGGCGCGGCGCCGGTTCGACGTAGCGCACCCGCCAGGCGTCGCGCTTGCCTAGGTGCGCGCGCGCGGCCGCGTCGGCCAGCGCCGCGTCCAGCCCGCCCATCGCGTCCACCAGCCCGCGCTGGCGCGCCTGCTCGCCGGTCCACACCCGGCCGCGCGCCACCGCGTCCACCTGCTCCACGCTGCGGCCGCGGGCCCGCGCCACCTTGCCGGTGAAGTCGCGGTAGCCCTTGTCGATCACCGCCTGCACCACCGCGGCCACGCCCGGGTCCAGCGGCCGGGTGACGTCGAACGCGCCGGCGTAGCGGGTGGTGCCCACGCCGTCGGTGTGCACGCCCAGCTTGGCCAGCCCGCGGTCGACGGTGGGGAACAGCCCGAAGATGCCGATCGAGCCGGTGATCGTGGACGGGTCGGCGTAGATGCGGTCCGCGTCCATCGCGATCCAGTAGCCGCCGGACGCGGCCACGTCGCCCATCGACGCCACCACCGGCTTGCCGGCGGCCTTCAGCGCCGCCACCTCGCGGCGGATCTGCTCGGAGGCGAACACCTCGCCGCCGGGCGAATTCACCCGCAGCACCACCGCCTTGACGTCGTCGTCGTCGCGCGCCGCGCGCAGCAGCGCCGCGGTGGATTCGCCGCCCACGCTGCCGGGCGGCTGCTCGCCGCCGGCGATCTCGCCCTCGGCCACCACCACCGCCACCTGCGGGCGCGGGTCCGCCTGCGGCAGCGCGCCGTCCACGTGCTGCAGGTAGGTGTCCAGCGCCACCTGGCGGAAACCGCCGTCGGCATCGGGATCGGCGGCGCCGCGCTCGGCCAGCAGGTCCTCGACCTGTTCGCGGGTCTTCAGCCCGTCGACCAGCTTCTGCGCGCGCGCCATCCGCGCCAGGTCGCCCTGCGCGGCCTGCACCTGCTGCGGCAGCGCGTCGATGCGCGCGGCCAGCAGCTCGGGCGACAGCCCGCGCGCGCGGCCGATGTCGGCCAGCATCCGCCGCCACACGTCGCCCATCCAGAACAGGTCGGCTTCCTTCGCCTCGGGCGAGGCGCCGTCCAGCACGTAGGGTTCGGCCGCGGACTTGTATTCGCCCACCTTGAACAGGTGCATGTCCACGCCCAGCTTGTCCTGCAGGCCCTCGCGGAAGTACTGCCGGTAGGCGGCCAGGCCCTCCAGCATCACCCCGCCCTGCGACATCGGGTCCAGGTAGACCTCGCTGGCCTGCGCCGCCAGCAGGTACTGCTCCTGGCTGTAGTTGTCCCCGTAGGCCACCACCTGCTTGCCGGCGGCCTTGACCCGGGCCAGCGCGGCGGCCACCTCGCGCAGCGAGGCGTAGCCGCCGGCCTGCAGTTCGTCCAGCCGCAGCACCACGCGCTCGATGCGCGCGTCGCCGCGGGCGGCGTCCAGCGCGCGCAGCAGGTCGCGCAGGCGCACCTCGCGGCAATCGCTGCCGTTGGTCGCACGCGCGAACGCGCGGCTGACCGGATCGCAGCTGTACTGCTCCACCAGCCGGCCCTGCGGGGCCACCACCAGCGCGGTGTGCGCGCCCAGCGGGGCCAGCTTGCCGCCGTGCAGCACCACCGCCAGCACCACCACCAGTACCAGCAGGAACAGCAGGTTGAACACCAGCCGGCGGCCGAAGTTGACCGCGTCCCACAGGCCGATGAACAGGCGGGCGATCGGACCGCGGGTGCGCGGTGGGGTCATTGCGGGCTCCGGGAACGGCGGACGGCCGTGGACGTGGGAAGGACGATGCTAGCGGGGCGGCGTGAACGGCTCATGCGGCATCGGTCACGGTGACCGACGGCGCCCCGCCGGACATGGGGATGCGCGCGCTGCTGCGCAAGAAGCGCCGGCACAGCAGCAGTGCCGCCACCGACAGCCCGGCGGTCAGGCCCAGCCACATGCCGCGCGCGCCCCAGCCCAGCGCCAGCCCCAGCCCGGCGCCCACCGGCATGCCGATGCCCCAGTAGGCGAACGCCGCCAGCCACATCGGCACGCGGGTGTCCTTCAGCCCGCGCAGCGCGCCAGCCGAGACCACCTGGATGCCGTCTGGGAACTGGAACAGCGCGGCGTACAGCAGCAGGCTGCCGCCCAGCGCGATCACCGCCGGGTCGGCGCTGTAGAGCGCGGCGATGGCGTCGTGGCCCAGCAGCATCGCCAGCGCCGACAGCGACTGCGTCCCCAGCGCCAGGACCACCCCGGCCAGGAAGGCGCGGCGCACGCCGGCGCGGTCGCCGCGGCCCAGCGCATGGCCCACCCGCACGGTGGTGGCCTCGGCGATCCCGAACGGCAGCATGAAGCAGAGCGAGGCCACGTTCAGCGCGACCTGGTGCGAGGCCGCGGGCACCTCGCCCAGCCGCCCGATGAGCAGCGCGGTAGCCACGAACAGGCCGCCCTCCATGGTCACGGTGACGCCGATCGGCAGGCCGGTGCGCAGCAACTCGCGCAGGGTCTTGCCGTGCGGCCGGTCCCAGCGCGCGAACAGGCCGAGGTCGGCGAAGCGCCGCGAGCGCCGCAGGTACAGCGCGAACGCCATCGCCTGCAGCCAGAACATCAGCGCCGAGGCGATGCCCACGCCGGCGGCGCCCAGCGCAGGCAGCCCGAACAGGCCGTTGGTCAGCGCGTAGCCCACCGGCGCCAGCAGGCACAGCCCGGCGATCCCCAGCACCATGGTCGGCAGCGACCAGTGCAGGCCGTCGCTGAGGTAGCGCATCGCCAGGTACAGGGTGAAGCCGGGGATGCCCCAGCGGATCGCGTGGAGGAACGCCGTCGCCCCCGGCACGATGTCGGCGGCGATCCCCATCGGTGCAAGCGCCAGCGGCAGCACCGAGGCCAGCGCGAACAGCAGCGCGCCCAGCAGCGCGGCCAGCCACAGCGCCTGGCGGAACAGCGGGCCGATCTCGCCGCGCCGCCCGGCGCCGTCCAGCTGCGAGACCGCCGGCGGCAGCGACATCAGCACGCCCATCGGCGCCAGCATCGGCAGCCAGAACAGCGCCGCGCCCACCGCCACCGAGGCCAGCGTGGCGGTGCCGTGGTGGCCGGCGACCACGGCGTCGATGAAGCCCACCAGCCCGTGCGACAGGTGGCCGGCGGCCAGCGGCGCGGCCAGGCGTGCGCTGGCGCGCACTTCGTCGAGGAAGCGGGGAGGCATGGCGGTCGGGGTTGGCATCGGAGTGGCGCGCGCGGCTGGCGCCGCGGCGCGCGGGCTGCCATCTTAACCGCCCAGGGAGGACCCGCCGATGACCGCCAGCACCGACGCCCCGCCGCCGCCCGCGGCGCCGGCCGATCCCGCCGCGCAGGGCGCCTGCCGCAACTGCGGCACGCCACTGCTGGGCCCGCACTGCTACGCCTGCGGGCAGCCGGTGAAAGGCCTGGTGCGGCCGCTGGGCAACCTGGCCGGCGACCTGCTGGACAGCGTGTTCAACATCGACACCCGCATCGTGCGCACGCTGGGCCCGCTGTTCGCCAAGCCCGGCTTCCTCACCCGCGAATACTTCGCCGGCCGCCAGGTCCGCTACGTCACCCCGGTGCGGCTGTTCTTCTTCCTGTGCATCGTGGCGTTCTTCGTGGCGCAGGTGGCGATCGACGGCCCCGACGTCAACGTGGAGGGCAACGACGCCATCGCCGCGGCCACCACCGTGGCCCAGGTCGAACGCGAGCGCGACGCCCGGCTGGCCGAACTGGCGCGCGCGCGCCGCGACATGCAAGGCACCCCGGCGGCGGCGGGCATCCCCGGGATCGAGGCCGGCGAGCAGGCGGTGCGCGAGACCGCCGCGGAGCGCATCGCACAGCTGCAGGGCGCACAGGCCAAGGGCGAGCCGCCGCCCGCGCCGGAGCGCGACAGCATCGGCTTCAGCGTCAACGGCAAGCGCTGGGACGCCGAGAAGAATCCGATCGACACCTGGCTGCCGGGCTTCGTCGACCGCTGGCTCAACGCCCAGGTGGCGCGCGGCAACGGCAACATCGCGCGCCTGAAGCAGGACCCGGCCGCGTTCAAGAACGCGGTGCTGGGCGCGGTCCCGACCACCCTGTTCGTGCTGGTGCCGGTGTTCGCGCTGATGCTCAAGCTGGCCTACCTGTTCAAGCGCCGGCTGTACATGGAGCACGTGGTGATCGCCCTGCACAGCCACGCCTTCATGAGCCTGGACCTGCTGCTGGTGCTGCTGGCGCGGCTGCTGCAGCAGGCGCTGGCGCCGGGCGACGGCGCGCTGCACGCGCTGTTCGGCTGGGCCGAGGGCCTGCTGCTGGCGTGGATGCCGGTGTACCTGCTGCTGATGCAGAAGCGGGTGTACGCGCAGGGCTGGCCGATGACGCTGCTGAAGTACGCGGTGCTGGGCACCTGCTACCTGGTGCTGCTCAGCCTGGCGGTGGCGGTCTCGATGGCGATCGGGCTGGTGGCGATGTAGCCGCTAGCGCTGCAGGCGCGCCTGCAGCCAGCCCAGCCGGCGCTCGGGCGGCAGCGCCAGGAGGGCCTGGCGCAGGGCCTCGCGCTCCTCCGGCGGGGTGGCCTGGGCCAGCCGCGCCAGCGCATCGCGCTCGTCGGGGCCGGCGGCGCGGAGCAGCCGCAGCAGCGCGTCGCGCTCGCCGGGCGGCACGAAGCCGAACAGCGCCGCCACCCGCGGCCAGTCGCCGCCGAGCCGGGGTCCCAGCCACCAGCCGCGGC
>CAMLJA010000116.1 GCA_946480065.1 uncultured Thermomonas sp.
ACGTGGAAGTGGCCGTACTGCCCGGTCATCGGGCCCAGCCCGGCCATCTGCCAGGTCAGCCATTCGTCCACCTCGACGCGCTGCCGGCGCGCGCTGGCGGCAGCGGCACCCTGGGCCACGCCGGTGAAGCGGCCGGTCTTCTCGGCCAGGTAGCGCAGGATCGCGCCGGACTCGAACACCGGGATCGGCGCGCCGCCGTCGCCGGGCGCGTGGTCGACGATCGCCGGCATCTTGTTGTTGGGCGAGATCGTCAGGAAGGCGGGTTCGAACTGCGCGCCCTTGCCGATGTCCACCGGCACCACGCGGTAGTCCAGCCCGGCCTCCTCCAGGAACAGGGTGATCTTGTGTCCGTTCGGGGTGGGCCAGTAGTACAGGTCGATCATGCGGGGCGCTCCGCGCGGTGGGGGCTGGCACTGTAGCCGCGGCCTTGCGGCGGTGCCGGCAACGCTGCGTTGCGCCGGCTTGGCAGCGCCGGTGGCCGCCGCTACGCTGCGCGCTTCCCTCCGCACGCGAGGCCCCGCATGTCCACCCCCGCCCCGCGCCTGAGGCCGCTGCCCAGCCTGATCTTCTTCTCGCGCTGGCTGCAGCTGCCGCTCTACCTGGGCCTGATCGTGGCGCAGGGCGTGTACGTGTTCCTGTTCCTGAAGGAACTGTGGCACCTGATCCACGACGCCGCCGGCCTGAGCGAGCAGGGGATCATGCTGATCGTGCTCGGCCTGATCGACGTGGTGATGATCTCCAACCTGCTGGTGATGGTGATCGTGGGAGGCTACGAGACCTTCGTGTCGCGGTTGAACCTGGAGGGCCACCCCGACCAGCCGGAATGGCTGAGCCACGTCAACGCCAGCGTGCTGAAGGTGAAGCTAGCGATGGCGATCATCGGCATCTCCTCGATCCACCTGCTCAAGACCTTCATCGAGGCCGGCCAGCTAGGGCTGCCGGCGTGCACCCCGGACCTGCTGGCGGCGGGCGCGGTGTGCAGCAAGGCCACCATGGCCGGGGTGATGTGGCAGACCATCATCCACTGCGTGTTCATCCTGTCGGCGATCGGCATCGCCTACACCGACAAGGTGATGACCGCCACCTCGGGCAAGCGCGAGCACGCCGGCCACTGACGGCGCTCGCCGCCGCGGCGCGCCGGTAGAATGGCGCGATGGATGTCTCCCACCTCCTCGACGGGCTGAACCCGGCCCAGCGCGAGGCCGTGTCCGCGCCCCCCGGCCATTACCTGGTGCTGGCCGGCGCCGGCTCCGGCAAGACCCGCGTGCTCACCCACCGCATCGCCTGGCTGCACGAGGTGATGGGCGTGCCGCTGCACGGGATACTGGCCGTGACCTTCACCAACAAGGCCGCCGGCGAGATGCGCGCGCGCATCGGCGCGCAGCTGGGCGGCGACCCGCGCGGGATGTGGGTGGGGACCTTCCACGGCCTGGCCCACCGCCTGCTGCGGCTGCACTGGCAGGAGGCGAAGCTGCCCGAGGGGTTCCAGGTGCTGGACAGCGACGACCAGCTGCGGCTGGTGAAGCGGGTGGCGCAGGCGCTGGAGCTCGACGACGCGCGCTTCCCGCACCGCCAGATCGCCTGGTGGATCAACGCCCAGAAGGACGAGGGCCGGCGCCCGCAGCACATCCAGCCGGCCGCCAACGACGAGTGGAGCGAGGCGATGCTGCGCGCCTACGCGGCCTACCAAGAGCGCTGCGAGCGCGCCGGGCTGGTCGACTTCGCCGAGCTGCTGCTGCGCGCGCACGAACTGCTGCGCGACAACCCGGCGCTGCTGGCGCACTACCGCCACCGCTTCGGCCAACTGCTGGTGGACGAGTTCCAGGACACCAACGCCATCCAGTACGGCTTCGTGCGGCTGCTGGCGGGCGAGCGCGGCAACGTGTTCGTGGTCGGCGACGACGACCAGGCCATCTACGGCTGGCGCGGCGCGAAGGTGGAGAACGTGCAGCGCTTCCTGCGCGACTTCGCCGGCGCGCAGACCATCCGGCTGGAGCAGAACTACCGCTCCAGCGCCAACATCCTCAACGCCGCCAACGCGGTCATCGCGCACAACGACGACCGCCTGGGCAAGCGCCTGTGGACCGACGCGGGCGAGGGCGATGCGATCGACGTCTACGCCGCCTATAACGAGATCGACGAGGCCGCCTACGTGGCCGACCGCATCGGCCAGTGGGTGCGCGACGGCGGCAGCCACGGCGAGGCGGCCATCCTCTACCGCAGCAACGCGCAGTCGCGCGCGTTCGAAGAGGAGCTGCTGAAGCGGCAGGTCCCGTACCGGGTCTACGGGGGCATGCGCTTCTTCGAGCGCGCCGAGGTCAAGGACGCCCTGGCCTACCTGCGCCTGGTATCGAACCGCCACGACGACGCCGCGTTCGAGCGCGCGGTGAACACGCCCCCGCGCGGGATCGGCGAGCGCACGCTGGACGAGGTGCGCCGGCTGGCGCGCGAGCAGCGGCTGTCGCTGTGGCAGGCGGCCTCGCGGATCGCCTCCGGCGACGGTCTGCAGGCGCGCGCGCGCAACGCGCTGGCGGCGTTCGGGCGGCTGGTCAACGAGATCGCCGACGAGGCCACCCCGATGACCCTGCCGGAGAAGCTGGACCACGCGCTGGCGCGCTCCGGCCTGCGCGCGCACTACGAGAACGAATCGCGCGGGCAGCTGGACTCGCGCACCGACAACCTGGACGAACTGGTCTCGGTGGCCTCGCGCTTCACGCGCGGCGACGAGGAGGACGCCGCGGCGATGCCGGAGCTGGTCGCCTTCCTCAGCTACGCGGCGCTGGAGGCGGGCGAGGGCCAGACCCAGGCCGGCGAGGACGGGGTGCAGCTGATGACCCTGCACAGCGCCAAGGGCCTGGAATTCCCGCTGGTGTTCCTGGTCGGGCTGGAGGAGGGCCTGTTCCCCAACATGCGTTCGGCCGAGGAGCCGGGCCGGATGGCCGAGGAGCGCCGGCTGGCCTACGTCGGCATCACCCGCGCCCGCCAGCAGCTGGTGCTCAGCCATGCCGAGGCCCGGCGCATCCACGGCAGCGACATGTACGGGATGCCATCGCGCTTCCTGCGCGAGATCCCGAAGGCGCTGCTGCGCGAGATCCGCCCAAGGGCGCAGGCCGCGCGCGGCGGCTACGCCCAGGCCGGGCGCTACGCGCCGCGCGACCGCGGCCACGCGGCGATCGAGGCGCCGGCGATCGCGCTGGGGGCCAACGTGCGCCATCCCACCTTCGGCACCGGCTTCGTCACCGACGTCGAGGGCAGCGGCGCGCACGCCCGGGTGCAGGTCAACTTCGACGACGTCGGCAGCAAGTGGCTGGTGCTGGCCTACGCCAACCTGGCCCCGGCCTGAAGCGAACCTGCCCGTCAGAGGCAGCCCAAGCCCAGGAAGCCGCAGTCCTGTTCCTGCTCGGCGGGCGGCGGCGCGACGCAACGGTTGCCGCCATCCCAGAGGTAGCCAGGCGCGCAGTGGTCGCTCTTGGCGGCGCTGGTCCGGCAGCGCCCGTCGAGATAATTGCAGGCGAAGGGCGAGCACTCGTCCGAGTCGCCGCGGCCATTGACCGAGGTCGTGCCGGTGCAGGTGTACTCGGTGCGCGCCCGCATCTCGCGCAGCGTTTCCTCCAGGGTGGCGACCCGGCTTTCGAGGAGTCGATTGCGCTGCCCGAGCAGCTTGAGCCGGCGCTGGACCACCTGGTCCTGGTCGATAGCCGCCGCGGCGCGCGCCGCGGCGGGGGGGCTGGCCAGCTGGCGGACCACCACCGGACCCTGCGACTGGGCGACCGCCATGGTCGCGGGCAGGGCGAGCAGGAGCAGCGCAACGCGGGCGGCATTCATGGGCATTCCCCGGATGGATGTGTCCGGACCAACGCTCCGGGCCGGCAGCACCGGCCAGCGGGATTACCAGCCGAACAGCTTGTAGTAGGTCAGCGGGCCGCCCTGGCTGTCCTTCTGGTCGATCATTCCGTCGCCGTTGCGGTCGTAGATGTAGTACGTCGGGCCGCGCAGCGGGACCACCTTGACCATCTTCAGCGCCCCGGCCACGCGGTATTCGGTGATCACGTCGCCGTTGGATTCGGTGCGGGTGGCCGGGGTGGCGCCCTCCGGTAGCTGGGCCTCCGGGGCGGCGGTGGCGCAGGCGGCGAGCGCCAGGACGAGGGCGGCGGGCAGGGCGGTGCGCATGGCGGGGCTCCTCGGTGGGGAAACCCGAGTATGCGCGCGGCGCGTTCAGACGGCGTCGGCCGCCGCCTCCAGTTCGAGGAAGCCGCCGGACTGCCGCCGCCACAGCTGCGCATACAGCCCGCCGCCGGCCAGCAGCTGCTCGTGCGTGCCCTGCTCGACGATGCGGCCGGCGTCCATCACCACCAGCCGGTCCATCGCCGCGATGGTGGACAGGCGGTGGGCGATCGCGATCACCGTCTTGCCCTGCATCAGCCGGTACAGGTTCTCCTGGATCACCGCCTCCACTTCCGAATCCAGCGCCGAGGTCGCCTCGTCCAGCACCAGGATCGGCGCGTTCTTCAGCAGCACGCGGGCGATGGCGATGCGCTGGCGCTGGCCGCCGGACAGCTTAACGCCGCGCTCGCCCACCTGCGCGTCCAGGCCGCGCCGGCCGTGCGCGTCCCCCAGTTCGGCGATGAAGCCGTCGGCGTTGGCCTGGCGCGCGGCGTCGAGCAGCTCCGCCTCGCCGGCGTCGGGGCGGCCGTAGAGGATGTTCTCGCGCACCGAGCGGTGCAGCAGCGAGGTGTCCTGGGTGACCACGCCGATCTGCGCGCGCAGCGAATCCTGCTGCACGCCGGCGATGTCGATGCCGTCGATGGTGATGCGCCCGGCCTCCACGTCGTGGAAGCGCAGCAGTAGGTTCACCAGCGTCGACTTGCCGGCGCCGGAGCGCCCCACCACGCCGATCTTCTCGCCCGCGCGGACGTGCAGGCCGAGGTGCTCGATCACGCCGCCGCCCTTGCCGTAGTGGAAGGCCACGTCCTCGAAGCGGATCTCGCCGCGCACCGGCGGCAGCGCGGGCGCGCCCGGCGCGTCGTCCACCGTGGGCGGCAGCGAGATCGAGCCGATGCCGTCGTGCACGGTGCCGATGTTCTCGAACAGCGCCGACAGCTCCCACATGATCCAGTGCGACATGCCCAGCAGGCGCAGCGCCAGCGCCGCGGCCACCGCCACCGCGCCGGTGCTGGCCGCGCCCTGCAGCCACAGCCAGATGCCCAGCGCCGCCACCGAGGCCAGCAGCGCCATGTTCAGCGCGTACAGCAGGCTGTAGACGCCGGTGGCCAGCCGCATCTGCCGGTAGACGGTGGCCAGGAAGCCGTCCATCGCCTCGCGCGCGTAGGCCTGCTCGCGGCGCGAATGCGAGAACAGCTTGACCGTGGCGATGTTGGTGTAGCTGTCCACGATCCGCCCGGTCATGGTGCTGCGCGCGTCGGCCTGCGCCTGCGAGACCTTGCCCATCCGCGGCACGAACCAGCGCATCAGCAGCCCGTAGCAGGCCAGCCAGCCGGCGAACGGCAGCATCAGCCGCCAGTCCGCGCTCGCCGCCACCAGCAGGGTGCCGCCGAAATACACCAGCACGTAGTTGCCGATGTCGAACAGCTTGACCACGGTCTCGCGCACCGCCAGCGAGGTCTGCATCAGCTTGGTGGCGATGCGGCCGGCGAACTCGTCCTGGAAGTAGCCCATCGACTGCCGCAGCAGGTAGCGGTGCACGTTCCAGCGGATCCGCATCGGGAAGTTGCCCAGCAGGGTCTGGTGCTGCACCGCCGAGTTCAGCCAGGTCAGCAGCGGCAGGCCCAGCAGCACCAGCGCCGCCATCCACGCCAGGCGCGGCCCTTCCTTGGCCAGGAACCCGGCGACGCCGAGCGCGTTCATGCGGTCCACCAGGGCGCCGACGTAGGCGTACAGCGCCACTTCCGCCAGCGCGATGGCGGCGGTGGTGGCGGCCATCAGTAGCAGCCACGGCTCGGCGCCGCGGGTGAAGTGGCGGCAGAACGCGTACAGCCCGGTCGGCGGCTGCGCCGGCGGGTCGGCGGGGAACGGGTCCAGCCGGGTTTCGAACCAGCGCAGCATCGACCAGCCTCCGGGCGGGGGAAGCCGCCATTCTGCCAGCGGGCCCGCGCGTAGAATCTCGGCATGACACGCCTGGTCCTGATCGACGGTTCCTCCTACCTCTACCGCGCGTTCCACGCGCTGCCGCCGCTGACCAACGCGGCAGGCGAGCCCACCGGCGCGCTGTTCGGCGTGGTCAACATGCTGCGCGGGCACCTGAAGGAAAAACCCGAGCACATCGCCTTCGTGGTGGATGCGCCCGGCAAGACCTTCCGCGACGAGCTGTATCCCCAGTACAAGGCGAACCGCCCGCCGATGCCGGACGAGCTGCGCGCGCAGGTCGAGCCGATGCTGGAGATCGTCGGCGCGCTCGGCATCCCGATCCTGCGCGAACCCGGGGTCGAGGCCGACGACGTGATCGGCACCC
>CAMLJA010000117.1 GCA_946480065.1 uncultured Thermomonas sp.
GGCGCCGGGCGCGGCGGCGTGACGGCAGGATCCACGGCGGTCCGGAAACGAAAAAACCCGCCGTCGCCGGCGGGTTTTCGCGGTGCCGCTGCGGGGTCGGTCAGACCTGCATGGCCTTGGCCACTTCCGCGGCGTAGTCCTCGACCACCTTCTCGATGCCTTCGCCCACCACCAGGCGGGTGAACGACAGCACGTCGGCGCCGGCGGCCTTGGCGGCCTGCTCCACGGTCTGGTCGGTGTTCAGCACGTACGGCTGGCCGTACAGGGTGACCTCGTTGACGATCTTCGCCATCTTGCCGGAGATGATCTTCTCCAGGATCTCGGCCGGCTTGGCGCGGTCCTTGTCGGACATCTTGGCCAGCTCGATCTCCTTCTCCTTGGCGATGAAGTCGGCCGGCACGTCCGCCGCCTTGTTGTGCGGCGGGTTCATCGCGGCCACGTGCATCGCCACGCCGCGGGCGAAGTCGGCGTCGCCGCCGGCGACCTCGACCAGCACGCCGATCTTGCCGCCGTGGACGTAGGCGGCCACGGTGTTGGCGCTGTCGATGCGGGCCAGGCGGCGCACCTGGATGTTCTCGCCCAGCTTGGAAATGGCGGCGGCGCGCGCTTCTTCCACGGTCTCGCCGCCCGGCAGGGCGACGGACTTCAGCGCCTCGGCGTCGGCGGCGCCGGAGGCCAGCGCGGCGGCGGCCACGGCGTTGGCGAAGGCGATGAAGTTCTCGTCCTTGGCCACGAAGTCGGTCTCGGAATTGACTTCCACCAGCACGGCCTTGCCGCCGTCCTGCGCCGCGGCCACGCGGCCCTCGGCGGCCACGCGGCTGGCCTTCTTGTCGGCCTTGGCCAGGCCGGACTTGCGCAGCCACTCGGCGGCGGCGTCGATGTCGCCGTTGTTCTCGGTGAGCGCCTTCTTGCACTCCATCATGCCGGCGCCGGTGCGCTCGCGCAGTTCCTTGACCAGGGAAGCGGTGATTTCAGCCATCGGGGTTACCTCTCGAATGTGTGTAGGCGCCATCCCCGCGATGGCGGGGGAGCCGGCCGGGTTCGGCCGAACGCCGGGCGGCCGGGTTCCCGCTTGCGCGGGAATGGCGGGCTAATGCGGACCGCGGCCGCGCACCCTGGCGCGGCCGGGGTGACGGGCGGGTTACTCCGCCTTCTTCGGGGCGCGGCGCGCCGGCTTCTTGTCCTCGCCCTCGACCGCGGCGGCGAAGTCCTCTTCGCGCACGGACGCCGAGTTCGGGGCGGCGGCCTTGCCTTCCAGCACGGCGTCGGCGGCGGCGCGGGCGTACAGCTGCACCGCGCGGATGGCGTCGTCGTTGCCCGGGATCGGGTAGTCGACCAGCGCCGGGTCGTAGTTGGTGTCGACCACCGCGATCACCGGGATGCCCAGCTTCTTGGCTTCCTTGATGGCGATGTCCTCGTGGCCGATGTCGACCACGAACAGGGCGTCGGGCAGGCGGTTCATTTCCTTGATGCCGCCCAGGCTGGCTTCCAGCTTGTCGCGCTCGCGGCGCAGGCCCATCACTTCGTGCTTGACCAGCTTCTGGAAGGTGCCGTCGGTCTCGGCGGCCTCCAGCTCCTTGAGGCGGGCGACCGACTTCTTCACGGTGGCGAAGTTGGTCAGCGAGCCGCCCAGCCAGCGCTGGGTCATGTACGGCATGCCGCAGCGCTCGGCCTCTTCCTTGATGGCATCGCGGGCGCTGCGCTTGGTGCCCACGAACAGGATGACGCCGCGCTTCTGGGCCACGCCGCTGATGAAGTTCATCGCGTCGTTGAACAGCGGGACGGTCTTCTCGAGGTTGATGATGTGGATCTTGCCGCGGGCGCCGAAGATGTACGGGGCCATCTTCGGGTTCCAGTAACGGGTCTGGTGGCCGAAGTGGACGCCGGCTTCGAGCATCTGGCGCATGGTGATCTGGGGCATTGCAGAAACTCCGATGTGTGGAATCCGCGCCTGTGGATGTGGCGCCGTGCCATCGAAGGCACTGGATTCCGGGGTTGGGCCTCCCCATCGTCACTGCGTCCGAACCTCTCGCGAGGCACCCCGGCGCAGGGGTTGTCGATGGGTGTGGATTCGACGGTGCGCCCGTCGTGGCGGCGGTAAAGCCTTGAAAGTATGACGCAAACGGCGGGGCGGGGCAATTCCCCGGGTTCCTCGCTGGCAGCTCCGCCCGGCGGGCAAGGCCAGCCGCTCGGTCCAGTCGTCCACGACTGATCTCGCGGGCGCGGGCCATCCCTGGCCTGCTCTGTCCTCACCCGCCGGGCGGAGCTGCCCGGGGTGCTGGGTGGGCGGCCGTGGGGCGAGCGCAGAGCCGGGCAGGAGGCCCGGCGCCCGAATCGGGCCAGGGATGGCCCGATTGAGGGGCAAGCCGCCCCGCGGCCGCCCACCCAGCACCGCGATACGCCCAACCGGGGTCCGGGCGCGAGATCGGCGATAATCCACCCCATGAGCATCCACCTGAAGACCCCCGCCGAGATCGAGAAGATGCGCGAGGCCGGCCGCCTGGCCGCCGAAGTGCTGCAGGTGGTCGCCCCGCACGTGAAGCCGGGCGTCACCACCGAGGAACTCGACCGCATCTGCCACGACCACATCGTCAACGTGCAGGGCGCGATCCCGGCCAACGTGGGCTACCGCGGCTACCCCAAGACCGTGTGCACCTCGGTCAACAACGTCATCTGCCACGGCATCCCCAGCGAGGCCAAGGTCCTGAAGGACGGCGACATCGTCAACATCGACGTCACCGTCATCAAGGACGGCTGGCACGGCGACACCAGCCGCATGTACTTCGTGGGCACGCCCTCGGTGATGGCCAGGCGGCTGGTGGACGTCACCCGCGAGGCGATGTTCCGCGGCATCCGCGCGGTGAAGCCGGGCGCGACCCTGGGCGACATCGGCCACGCGATCCAGCAGTACGCCGAGGCCGAGCGCTTCAGCGTGGTGCGCGAGTACTGCGGCCACGGCATCGGCAAGGTCTACCACGACGACCCGCAGGTGCTGCACTACGGCCGCCCCGGCGAGGGCATGGTGCTGCAGGAAGGCATGACCTTCACCATCGAGCCGATGATCAACGAAGGCGCCCGCCACACCCGGCTGCTGCCGGACGGCTGGACCGTGGTGACCAAGGACCGCAAGCTGTCCGCGCAGTGGGAGCACACCGTGGCCGTGACCCGCGACGGCGTGGAGATCCTGACCCGCCTGCCGGGCGACGACAACGACCTGTGAGCCCGCCGGCGTGAGCGTGCCGCCGGCCGATCCATCGCGGGACGCCGACGGCGCCTGGGCGCTGCGGGCCCGCGAGCGCCTGGCGGTCGCCGACGCCGGCCTGGCGGAGCGCTTCGACCGCGGCGAGGACATCGACCAGCTGACCGCGCGCCGCGCGGCCGCGATCGACGCCGTGGTGCGCGAGGCCTGGGCCCGCTGCATCGACCCGGCCGCCGGCATGAGCCTGTTCGCGGTGGGCGGCTACGGCCGCGGCGAGCTCTACCCCGGCTCGGACATCGACCTGCAGGTGGTCGCCCCGGACCCGGTGCAGGCGGCGCACGCTGACTCGCTGGCCCGGCTGTTCGCGATCCTGTGGGACGCCGGCCTGCCGCTGGGGCACGCGGTGCGCTCGCTGGACCAGTGCACCCAGTCGGCGGCGGCCGACCTGACCGTCATGACCGCGCTGATGGAGGCGCGGCCGCTGGCGGCGTCGGGCGTCGACGTCGCCGACCTGGCGGCGGCCATCGCGCCGGAGCGGATCTGGCCGCCGCGCGACTATTTCGAGGCCAAGCGCGAGGAGGTCCGCCAGCGCCACGCGCGCTTCGGCGACACCAGCGACAACCTGGAGCCCAACCTCAAGGACGGCCCCGGCGGCCTGCGCGACATGCAGACGCTGCGCTGGATGGCGATGCGCCTGGCCGGCACCCGCGACCTGGAGTCGCTGGTGGCGCTGGGGCAGCTGGGCGCCGACGAATACGACACCCTGGTGCGGGCGCGGCGCGAGGTCTCGCGGCTGCGCTGGGGCCTGCACCTGGTGGCCGGCAAGCGCGAGGAACGCCTGCGCTTCGACTACCAGAAGGCGCTGGCCGCGCGCCTGGGCTACGCCGACGCCGAAGGCAGCCTGGCGGTCGAGCAAATGATGCAGGGCTTCTATCGCGCCGCGGCGCTGATGTCGCGCGTGGGCGAGCGCCTGCTGCAGCGGTTCGAGGAAAGCCTGGACGGCGACGCCCGCCCGCAGCCGCTGGGCGGGGGCTACGAACTGCGCCACGGCTACCTGGCCGCCTGCGACGATGCCGCCGGCTGGCCGCGCGCCGGCATCGGCGACGTGTTCGCGCTGTTCGCGCGCTGGGCCGCCACCCCGCAGGCCCGCGGCCTGCATTCGCGGACCGCGCGCGCGCTGGCCGAGTCGCTGCCGGCGCTGCCCGCCTACGACGCGGTGGACGCCGGCGCCCGCGCCGCGTTCCTGGCGCTGCTGCGCGGGCCCGCCCCGGTGGAAACGCTCAAGCGCATGGCCCGGCTCGGCGTGCTCGGGCGCTGGATCCCCGCGTTCTCGCGGGTCACCGGGCGCATGCAGTTCGACCTGTTCCACGTCTATACCGTGGACCAGCACACCCTGATGGTGCTGCAGAACCTGGGCCGCTTCGCCGCCGGCGAGCCGGACCCGCGCTTCGCCATCGCCCACGACGTCTGGCCGCGCCTGCACAAGCCCGAGCTGCTGCTGCTGGCGGGGCTGTTCCACGACATCGCCAAGGGCCGGGGCGGCGACCATTCGGAGCTGGGCGCGGTCGACGCGCGCGCGTTCTGCGAGGCGCACGCGATGTCGGCCGCCGACGCCGACCTGGTGGCCTGGCTGGTGCGCAGGCACCTGCTGATGTCCACCACCGCGCAGAAGCAGGACATCGGCGACCCCGGGGTGATCCACCGCTTCGCCACCGAGGTGGCCGACCGCGAGCGCCTGGACCTGCTGTACCTGCTGACCTGCGCCGACATCGCCGGCACCTCGCCCAAGCTGTGGAACGCGTGGAAGGACCGCCTGCTGGCCGACCTCTACACCGCCACCCGGCTGGCGCTGCGGCGCGGGCTGGAGCACCCGGTGGCCGCCGCCGAGCGTGCCGCCGAGACCCGCGCCGCCGCCGACCTGCAGCTGCAGGCCGCCGGGGTCGACGCCGCCGAGCGCGCGCGGCTGTTCGCGCTGCTGCCCGAACAAGTGTTCCTGCGCAGCCGCGCCGACGCGGTGGCCTGGCAGGCGCTGCAGCTGCGCGACGCCGCCGACGACGCGCTGCGGGTGGCGGTGCGCCAGGTCGGCGCGCAGGCCGGGGCGCTGGAGGTGTTCGTGCGTTCGCCCGACCGCGACGGCCTGTTCGCGGCGATCGTGGCCACCCTCGACCGCCTGGGCCTGGCCATCCAGCGCGCGCGCCTGCTGGACGCGCCGCACGGCTGCGTGGTCGACGCCTTCGAGGTGGTGCCGGCCGATGGCCAGCGCGAGGTCGCCGCCGCGCAGGTGGCCGACCGCCTGCGCCAGGCGCTGGCCGAGCCCGACCTGGACCGCATCCGCCCGGTGCGGCGCACCCAGCCGCGGCACCTGCGGCATTTCCGCATCGCCCCGCAGGTGGAGTTCGGCGACGGCGAGCCCGGCCGCACCCAGCTGGCGCTGGTCTGCACCGACCGCCCCGGCCTGCTGGCCGACGTCAGCCGGGTGCTGCGCGAATGCCGCCTGCGCGTGCACGATGCGCGCATCGCCACCTTCGGCGAGCGCGCCGAGGACCTGTTCCAGATCAGCGACGAGCGCGACCGCCCGTTGCTGGACGACCCCCAACGCCGGGCCCTGCGCGACGCGCTGCTGGCCGCCCTCGACGGAGATCCACGATGAGCCCCGCCAAGCCGAAGAAGAAGACCGCCGCGCCGGCCGCGCCGGCGGCGGAGAAGCCCTCGCCCGCGAAGGCCCGCGCCGCCGCGCGCGCGGCCGAGGCCGAGGAGCTGAGGTTCCTGCTCGACAGCGCCTGGGAGCGCCGCGCCACGCTGACGCCGGAGGAGCTCGAAGGCTCCACCCGGCCCGCGGTGGAGCGCGCCATCGCCGGGCTGGAGAAGGGCCACCTGCGGGTGGCCGAGCCCGACGGCGAGGGCGGCTGGCGCGTCAACGAATGGCTGAAGAAGGCGGTGCTGCTGTATTTCCGCACCCAGGACATGGAGCTGGTGGAGGGCTATCCCGCGCCGTTCTGGGACAAGGTGCCGGCGCGCTTCGCCACCTTCGACGAGGCCGACTTCCGCAAGCTGGGCGCGCGGGTGGTGCCCGGCGCGGTGGTGCGCGCGGGTAGCCACATCGGCCGGGACGTGGTGCTGATGCCGAGCTTCGTGAACATCGGCGCCCACGTCGGCGAGGGCACGATGGTCGATACCTGGGCCACGGTCGGCAGCTGCGCGCAGGTCGGCAAGCACTGCCACCTGTCCGGCGGCGCCGGCATCGGCGGC
>CAMLJA010000118.1 GCA_946480065.1 uncultured Thermomonas sp.
CAGCGCCCCTCGCCCGCCAGCGCAGCGGCGCGCGCGCGGATGTAGCCGCGCATGTGGGTGGTGCTGAACTCGGGGTGGAATTGCAGGCCCCAGACCGCCTCGCCCCAGCGGTAGGCGTGGCAGGCGTCCTGGGCCGAGCGCGCCAGGACGGTGGCGCCGTCCGGCGGCGCCAGCACGCTCTGCAGGTGGGTGGCCTGGGCCGGGAAGCGCGGCGGCAGGCCGGCGAACAGCGGATCGTCGGCGGCCGGTGGATCGAGGTCCAGGCACACCGTGCCCATCTCGCGGCCGGCCGGGTTGTCGCCCACGGTGCCGCCCAGCGCGTGCGCGATCAACTGGTGGCCGTAGCAGATGCCCAGCAGCGGCAGCCCCGCGTGCGCGGCCTCGCGCAGCCAGCCGGCGCTGCGCTCGCTCCAGTCGCGGCGCTCGGTGACCATCGCCGCCGATCCGGTGACGATGGCGCCGGCGAAGCCCTCGCGCCCGGGCAGCGCCTCGCCGCCGGCCACGTCCACCACCACCGCTTCTTCCGGCGCCAGGCCGGCCGCCACCCGGATCCAGTGGGCGAAGCTGCCGTGGCGGCGCATGGCGTCGACCGGGCGGCCGGTCTGCAGGATCAGGAACGGGGCGGTCATCGGGCGTCCTCGGGCGGCCACGGGCACCAAAACAGGCGCCCTTATACTAGCCGGCCCGCTCCCGAACCACGCCCGCATGGCCGTCGCGCAGCCCCCGCCCCGCATCACCTTCCAGCAGCTGGTCCAGCGCCTGAACGCCTACTGGGCGGAGCAGGGCTGCGTCCTGATCCAGCCGCTGGACCTCGAAGTGGGCGCGGGCACCTTCCACCCCGCCACCTTCCTGCGCGCGCTCGGCCCGGAGCCGTGGAACGCCGCCTACGTGCAGCCCAGCCGCCGCCCCACCGACGGCCGCTACGGCGAGAACCCCAACCGCCTGCAGCGCTACTACCAGTTCCAGGTGGTGATGAAGCCCAGCCCCGACAACATCGTCGAGCTGTACTTCGACTCGCTGAAAAGCCTCGGCATCGACCCGCTGGTGCACGACCTGCGCCTGGTCGAGGACAACTGGGAATCGCCCACGCTCGGCGCGTGGGGCCTGGGCTGGGAAGTCTGGCTCAACGGCATGGAGGTGACCCAGTTCACCTACTTCCAGCAGGCCGGCGGGCTGGAGTGCCGCCCGGTGCTCGGCGAGATCACCTACGGTCTCGAGCGCCTGTGCATGTACCTGCAGAACTGCGACAACGTCTACGACCTCATCTGGACCCACGGCCCCGACGGCCGGCCGGTCACCTACGGCGACGTCTACCACCAGAACGAAGTGGAGCAGAGCGCCTACAACTTCGAGCACGCGGACGTGGCCGAGATGTTCCACCGCTTCGACGCCTGCGAGAAAGAGGCGATGAAGCTGGTCGAGGCCGGCCTGCCGCTGCCCGCCTACGAGCAGGTCACCAAGGCCAGCCACAGCTTCAACCTGCTGGACGCGCGCCGCGCGATTTCCGTGACCGAGCGCCAGCGCTACATCCTGCGCGTGCGCAAGCTGGCGCAGGCGGTGGCCGAGGCGTACTACGCGCAGCGCGAGAAGCTCGGGTTCCCGGGCCTGAAGAAGCGGGCCGACGCCGCATGATCCTGATCGGCCTGTACGACAGCTCGTACACGCGGCGCGTGGCGATCGCCATGGCGCTGTACGGCATCGCGTTCGACCACCGCGCCTGGTCGGTGGGGCGCGACTTCGACCGCATCCGCCAGTACAACCCGCTGGGCCGCGTGCCCACGCTGGTGCTGGACGACGGCGAGGTGCTGACCGAATCCGCGATGATCCTGGACTACCTCGACGATCAGGTCGGCCCGCAGCGTGCGTTGTTGCCGCCCACCGGCATCGCGCGCCGCGACGCGCAGCGGCTGATCGCGCTGGCCACCGGCGCCGTCGACAAGGCGCTGCTGATGGTGCTGGAGCGCGTGTTCCGCCCGGCCGAGATGCACAGCGAGGCGTGGCTGTCGCGCTGCCGGCTGCAGGTCGAGGGCGCGCTGGGCGAGCTCGAGCGCGCCTGCGCCGCGCGTGCCGGGCACGACTGGCTGGTCGGCGAGGCGATGACCCACGCCGACATCGCCCTGGCCTGCTTCTGCACCCACGTGCGCGAGTCCCTGCCGCTGGACCTGGGGCCGTGGCCGGGGCTGCGCGCACGGGTGGACCGCTGCGAGGCGCTGCCCGTGTTCCGCGACCACTATCTTCCCTTCGCGGCGCCCGTTGCGACGTCCGCCGCCCCCGCCAAGGCCACCGACGCATGACCACCTCGCCGATGCAACCGCTGCTGATCGAGCTGGGCACCGAGGAACTGCCGGTCAAGGCACTGCCGGGGCTGGCGCAGGCGTTCTTCGACGGCGTCATCGCCGCGCTGGAAAAGCGCGGCGTGGCGGTCGCGCGCGGCGACGCCAAACCGCTGTATTCCCCGCGCCGGCTGGCGGTGCTGCTGCCGGGCGTGGCCGTCGAGCAGCCGGAACAGGCCTCCGAGGTGCTGGGCCCCTACCTCAACATCGCGCTGGACGCCGACGGCCAGCCGACCCGGGCGCTGCAGGGCTTCGCCGCCAAGGCCGGCGTCGACTGGACGCAGCTGGACAAGACCACCGATGGCAAGGGCGAGCGCTTCATCCACCGCGCCACCACGCCGGGCGCGCTGACCCTGGACCTGTTGCAGGCGGTGCTGGACGACGCGCTGGCCGCGATGCCCATCCCCAAGCCGATGCGCTGGGGCGACCACGCCTACGGCTTCGCCCGCCCGCTGCACTGGCTGGTGGCGCTGCTGGGCAGCACCGTGGCCAACGTGCACGCGCTGGGCATCCGCGCCGGCCGGCAGTCGCGCGGCCACCGCTTCCACGCGCCGGGCGACGTCGCCATCGCGCAGCCGCAGGACTATGTCGAGGCGCTGCGCCAGGCGTTCGTGCTGGTCGATCCCGACGAGCGCCGCGCGCGCGTGGTCGCCGAAGTGGACGCCGCCGCGCGCACCGCGGGCGGCACGGCGCGCATCGAGGCCGGCAACCTGGAACAGGTGAACTGCCTCAACGAATGGCCGGTCGCCGTGGCCTGCACCTTCGAGCGCGAGTTCCTGGCGGTGCCGCAGGAAGCGCTGGTCGAGACCATGGAGGCCAACCAGAAGTTCTTCCCGGTGCTGGACGCGCAGGGCCGGCTGACCGAGCATTTCATCGGCATTGCCAACATCGAATCCAAGGACCCGGCGGAAATCCGCAAGGGCTACGAGCGGGTGATCCGCCCGCGCTTCAGCGATGCCAAGTTCTTCTTCGACGAGGATCTCAAGCAGGGCCTCGCATCGATGGGCGAGGGCCTTGCGACCGTGACCTACCAGGCCAAGCTGGGCAGCGTGGCCGACAAGGTGGCGCGCGTGGCCGCGCTGGCCGAGGCCATCGCCACGCAGGTCGGCGCCGACCCGGCGCAGGCACGGCGTGCGGCAACGCTGGCGAAGAACGACCTGCAGAGCCGCATGGTCAACGAGTTCCCGGAACTGCAGGGCATCGCCGGCCGCTACTACGCCCAGCGCGCGGGCGAGCCCGACGAGGTGGCGCTGGCGATCGACGAGGCCTACCGCCCGCGCTTCGCCGCCGATGACATCGCGCTGTCGCCGCTGGGCAAGGTGCTGGCGATCGCCGAGCGCCTGGACACGCTGGCCGGCGGCTTTGCCGCGGGTCTGAAGCCGACCGGCAACAAGGATCCGTTCGCGCTCCGTCGCAATGCGCTGGGGCTGGCAAGGACGATCATCGAGAGCGGGTTCGACCTCGATCTGTGGCAGTTGCTCGACGAGGCGAACGATCATGCCGTCAAGGCAATGATGCTTGTCGATATTGCGAAGAAGTCGACTGCGATCAAAGAGGCCCGTGAGAAAGGAGTTTCTATTGGGAATGGCAGCACTTCTGTATTGGCAGCGTCGGGCGCGAATGATGTGCTCGAGCTGCAGGACTTCATCCTCGACCGCCTCCGCGGCTACTACGCCGACAAGGGCGTGCCGGCCGCGCACTTCAACGCCGTCGCCGAACTGAAGCCGGCCTCGCTCTACGACCTCGACCGCCGCATCGACGCCATCGGCGTCTTCGCGCAGCTGCCGGAGGCCGCGGCGCTGGCCGCCGCCAACAAGCGCATCGGCAACATCCTGAAGAAGGCCGACATCGCCATCCCGGCGATCGAGGACCCGGCGCTGCTGGCGGAACCGGCGGAGCGCGCGCTGGCCGAGGCGGTGGAAGCGGCCTACGCCGAGACCGGCCCGGCGCTGGCGCGCGGCGACTACGTGGACGTGCTGACCCACCTGGCGCGGCTGCGGCCGCAGGTGGACGCCTTCTTCGACGCGGTGATGGTCAACGCCGAGGACCCGGCCGTGCGCGCCAACCGCCTGGCCCTGCTGAAGCGGCTCGCGGACCGGCTGGGCAGCGTGGCCGCGATCGAGCACCTGTCGGCCTGATCCACCACCACGGTTCCGCCGGGCGGGACTTCGGCGTCGCGTCCGTGCGTTGCGGCGTGCACGGCGGGCGCGGGGTGGATCGCCTGTTAACACCGTATCGGTATCCTGCATCGATGCCCTGCCTGCCCACGCGCCTGCTGCTCGCCCTCGCCTGCTGCGCGACGGCGCTGCCGGCGGCGGCGGTCACGGTGACCCGGGTGCAGGTGCGCGGGCTGCCCGACGAGGCGATGGCGCGCAACGTGCGCGTGTCGCTGTCGCTGGTGGACGCGGTGGGCAAGGACATCAGCGGCCGCCGCCTGAACTACCTGCTGCGCGAGGCGGAGGCGGAGACCCGCGAGGCGCTGGAACCGTTCGGCTACTACTCGCCCACCATCACGGTGACGCGCAGCGACCGCGCGGCCGATGCGCGGGGTGCCGACGACGCCAGCGGCGACGAGGGCGACGGGGCGGCGCCTGCCGCCGTCGCGCGCCGGCGCGACCGCACGCTGGAGGTGGTGATCGCGGTGGAACCCGGCGCGCCGGTGCGGGTGCGCGGCTTCGACCTGGGCGTGGACGGGCCGGGCGGCGCCGACCGCACCGTGGGCGCGGCGCTGGCGGAGTTCGCGCCGCGCCGGGGCGAGGTGCTGGACCACGCGCTGTACGAAGCCGGCAAGCGCCGGGTGGGCGCCGCGTTGGCCGCGCACGGCTATTTCGACGCCGACCTGGCCGCGCACCGGGTGGAGGTGACCCGCGCCGAGCACGCCGCCGACCTCGCCCTGCGCTGGCGCAGCGGCGAGCGCTATGCGCTGGGCGAGGCGCGCTTCAGCCAGTCGCCGGCGCCGGTGATCCGCGAACGCCTGCTGCGGCGACTGGTGGACTGGACGCCGGGCCAGCCCTACGACGAGGCCGAGCTGGAGCGGCTGCGGCGCTCGCTGGTGGGGCTGGACTATTTCGGCCTGGTCGAGGTGCAGCCGCGCCCCGAGGAGGCCACCGGGCGGGTGGTGCCGGTGCAGGTGGACCTCACCGCGGCGCCGCGCAGCATCTACACCGCCGGCGTGAGCTACGGCACCCGCAGTGGCGCCGGCATCAGCCTGGGGCTGGAGCGCCGCTACCTCAACAGCCGCGGCCACAAGGCGCTGGCGCAGCTGGACTACGCCGCCAAGCGCAAGACCGCCACCGTGCAGTACCGGGTGCCGGCGTTCGCCTGGCTGGACGGCTGGTACACCGCCAGCCTGCAGGCCGCCGATGAGCAGACCGACTCGCTGGACAACCGCCGGCTGGAATTCGTGGCCAGCCGCAGCGGCCAGCTCAACGACCACCTCAACCTGGTCGCCTCCGCGCACGTGCTGCGCGAGCGCTGGTCGTACTTCACCCTGGAGCGGCCGAGCTCGGCCTACCGCTACGCCAGCTTCGCGTTCCCGGAGCTGCGCGCGGAATACATCGACGTCGACGACCGCCTGGCCCCGCGCCGCGGCGCCGGCGGCACCCTGACCCTGCGCGCCGGCCGCGGCGGTGCGCAGGGCGGGACCAACTTCGCCCAGGTGCACGCCAGCGCGCAGTGGTTCCACGGCCTGTCCGGCGACAGCCGCCTGCTGCTGCGCGGCGAGGCCGGCCACACCTTCACCGGCGAACTGCTCGAGCTGCCGCCCAGCCTGCGCTACTACGCCGGCGGCGACCGCAGCGTGCGCGGCTACGGCTGGCGCGAGATCGGCCCGCGCATCCGCAACGGCGCCGGCCAGGCCTACGCGCTGGGCGCGTCCAACGTGCTCACCGCCAGCGTCGAGTACGAGCGCTACTTCCGCGGGCCGTGGGGCGCGGCGGTGTTCGTGGACACCGGCAGCGCGTTCGACGGCCGCCGCCCGGACCTGCGCACCGGCGTGGGCATCGGCCTGCGCTGGCGCTCGCCGGTGGGCCCGGTGCGCATCGACATCGCGCGCGGGCTGGACGCGCCCGACTCGCCGTTCACCCTGCATCTCAACATCGGCGCCGACCTGTGAA
>CAMLJA010000119.1 GCA_946480065.1 uncultured Thermomonas sp.
CTGGCCATCCTGCTGGCCGCGGCCGCGCTGGTGGTGGCCGCCGCGGTGGGCGTCGCGGCGCTGACCTGACCCGTTCGACGCCCGCCGGCGTCAGTCGATCCGCACCAGCGCGTCGCCGGCGCCTTCGCAGACCACCACGCTGCCGTCCGCGGTGACCGTGCCCACGGCGCGGGCGCGCGCGCCCACCGCCAGCGCGGCCACGTCCACCGGCGCGGCCTTGCACAGGTTCCAGCGCGCCGGCAGCTGCACGGACACCCGGCCGTGCGCGGCGGTGTCCAGCGCGACCACGGCGTTGCCGTCGTAGGTCCACGGCCGGGTGTCGATGGCGGCCACCGTGCCCTCGACGCGGGCCTGGCTGCCCGGGGCCAGCGCGGCGGCGGGCGGTGCGCTGGCGCAGCCGGCGGTGGCCAGGAGCGCCAGGGCGGCGGAAACGGCGGCAAGGCGGGGATGCAGCATGCGGGACTCCGGCGGGACGGGTGCCGCCACCCTAGCCGATCGCCCGCGGCGGCGGCGCCTCCGGTGGCCGGCGCGGAAAGCGGGCGTTCACCCGCCCGCCGTTTGCCCGGAGAATGGGCGTCGGCGCGCCCCGTGCGCGCCGCCCTTCCACCGGACAGGACAGCCATGCGGACGTTCGTACTCAGGGCGCGGGCCGCGCCCACCGACAGCCGGAAGCTGCTGGCCGGCGTGGGCGGCGAGGCGCACGCGGAGATCCTGGCGCACGCGCTGATGAACGCGATGTTCGTGGCGCAGTCGCACCGCGACGACGTGGTGGCCTGGCTGGTGCTGGAGAGCACCGCGGATTTCTCGCGCGCGCTGCGCTTCGAGCCGGCGGCGATGCGCGATATCGGCGGCTTCCACGAGGCCGCGCTGCTGGGCAAGATCGCCGCCGCGCTGGACGCCTCGCGCGGGATGGGCAAGGACGAGGCGCGCGACGTCGAACCCGGCGTGCAGGTGCGCACCACCAGCTTCGAGCGGCTGGTGCAGGAACTGGCCGCCGCCGGCCACCCCCTGTTCGTGATGGACCGCAAGGGCACGCCGATCGGCGAGCAGGCGTTCGGGGACGACCCGTGCTTCATCCTGACCGACCACATCCCGATGCCGAAGAACGCCATGCGCGGGCTGGAGCGGCTGGGCGCACGCAAGCTCTCGCTGGGGCCGCGGATGCTGTTCGCCTCGCAGTGCGTGGTGCTGATCCACCACGCGCTGGACCTGCGGTGAGCCGCCGCCGCGGCGCCTTGCCGCCGCGCTGACGTCCGCCTGCGTAGAGTCAGGGAGCCCGACGGCGCACCGGCGCCGCGCAGGAACGTCCCGCATGCCCCCGTTGCCCCGTCGCCCGCCTTCCCCACGCCGCCGCGGCGATCGCGGGCGCTTCCTCGCTTTGGCGCTGTCGATGCTGCTGGCGCTGTTCGCCTGGCCGGCGTGGGCGCAGGACGGGCTGGCCACGGTCCGCGTGGACGGGCAGGCGGTGTTCCAGATCGGCACCGACGGCGCCGACACCCCGGCGCGGGCGCGGGCGGACCGGATCGAAAGCCGGCTGGACGGCCTGCTGCGCAACCACAAGGCGCTGGGCCCCGCGGTGGCGCGCCAGGTCGGGGGCCGCTGGTCCGTGGTGGTCTCCGGGGTGCCGGTGGTGACCCTGACCACCCGCGACGCCGAGGACAACCTCACCTCGCAGCAGGCGCTCGCCACCCAGTGGGCGGCGTCGGTGCAGCGGGCCCTGGACCGCGCGCGGCAGCGGCGCGCGGGCTGGGGCGGGCGCTACGTGGCCGAGACCCGCGCCTCGCTGGAAGCGGCCTTCGGGCGGATGGGCGAGTCGCTCACCACCTTGGTCCCGCGGGCGGTCGCGGCGCTGCTGGTGCTGCTGGCCTTCTGGCTGCTGGCCCGCGGCGTGCGCGCCCTGCTGCGCAAGCTGTTCACGCGGACCGTGGACGACGTGACGGTGGAAAGCCTGGTCAAGCAGCTGACCTACTACGCGCTGCTGGCGCTGGGCTTCTTCGTGGCGATCGATGCGCTGGGCTTCAACCCCACCACCGTCGCCGGGGCGCTGGGGCTCACCGGCCTGGTGCTGGGTTTCGCGCTGAAGGACATCCTGTCGAACTTCGTGTCCGGGCTGCTGCTGCTGACCCTGCGGCCGTTCAAGATCGGCGACCAGATCGTGATCGGGGACCTGGAGGGCAGCGTGGAGAAGATCGAACTGCGCGCGACCCGCCTGCGGGCCTACGACGGCCGCGTGCTGCTGGTCCCGAACGCGGAGGTGTTCACCTCCCGGCTCATCAACAACACCGCCGACCCGCTGCGACGCGGCAGGGTGGACATCCACCTGGGCTATGACAGCGACCCGGTCGAGGCGCTGGAAGTCGCACACCGGGCCACGGCCGCCGCCGACGGCGTGCTGGGCGATCCACCCCCGCAGGTGAGGGTGGCCGACCTGGGTGCCTCCGACATCACGCTGGAGATCACCTTCTGGGGGGATTCCAGGCGCAGCGACTTCCGCAACACCGCTGCCGCCGTCCGGCTGGCACTGCTGCGCGCCTTCCGCGAGGCGGGGCTTGGACTACCGACGCCGGACCTGCGGCTGCTGGCCCCGGCCCGGACCGCGGAGTGGCAGGCCCTGCTGGAAGGGCGCCGGGCGGACGCGCGGCCCGCCCCTCGCTAGCGCCGCCTCAGTAACGCGAGCCGACGGAGCGTTCCACCACGATGCGCTCGGCCAGCCAGCGGTTGTAGCCCGACTGGCGCGCCTGCACGCGGACCTGGTCGCCGCGCTGCAGGTTTTCCGGGCGGTACAGGCGGCCCTGGTATTCCACCGTGGTGCGGCCGTCGTAGGACAGCACCACGCCGGCGCCATGGCCCGCGCCGTCCAGGCGGATCTGGCGCGCGCGGCTGTCCACCCAGGCCACGGCGCCGCGCAGGGTGTCGCCCTGGACGCTGCCGCCGTAGCCGTCGCGCACGTTGCGCACCACCTCGATGGTGCGCGCGTACAGGTCGCGCCCGGTGTCGACCGCGTCGACCCGGACCACGTCGCCCCGCTCCAGGCCTTCCACCGGATACTCGCGCCCCAGGTAGCGCAGGCGGGTGCGCTGGTCGTAGCGCAGCGCCACCCGCTGCGCGCGCCCGCCGCGGGGGTCGCCGACCACCAGCTGCAGGCGCCCGGCGTAGGCGTCGACGCCCTCCACCGTGCCCTGCAGGGCGCCGTACTGCGGCTGCCCGTAGCCGCCGGGATCGCCGCCGCCATACCCGCCATACCCGCCGTATCCGCCGGTGGCGCAGCCGGCCAGCAGCAGCACGCTGGCGGCGATCAGGGCGGCAAGGCCGCGTGCGATGCGGTGCATGGCAGGCTCCGGGTGCGGGGGAACCGCCATTGGCGCGCAGCGCCCGTGAACGCAGGGTGGTCGCGGTCCGCCGGGCGGCGGTCCCGGCGCCGCGCGTCACTCCGCGGGCGGCGCTTCCAGCAGCTCGCGCCGCGGGGTCCAGCCCGGCAGGCAGGCGGCCCACGCGCCGGGCTGGCAGGCGGCCGCGCCTTCGCGGCGCAGGGCGAACACGCGTTCCCGCGGGATGCCGGCGCGCGCGTAGGCCTGGAAATCGCTGCTCGAGTCGCCATAGGCCGCGACGACGTCCCAGCCATGCGCGCGATAACCGGCCAGCACGCGCGCCTTGAAGTCGGCGGGCCGGGACTGCGCGGCGCGGTCGGGCGGCGCCACCAGGTCGCCCGGCGGGAAGCCGTGGCGCGAGAGGAAGCCGCGCAGCGTGCCCTGCAGCACCGGCGCGCGCGCGGTGAGGTAGACGATGCGATGGCCGCGTCCGGCGTACAGGCGCGCCACCGAGGCGGCGTCCGCGCGCGCCTGGAAGATCCGCGCCACCGTGGGCGTCAGGGTGCCGTCGATGTCGAACACCACCAGCCCCGGCGCGCCGGGCGCGGCCTGCGGCACCGCCACCGGCGGCAGGTGGACGCAGGCCGCCAGCGCCAGGACCAGCAGCGCGGCCGCGCCGGAACGGGCAGCCATGCAGCGCGTGGCGAAGCGCGTCCGGCACCCGGCGGCAGGGACACGGGCCAGCAGCGGGTCAAGGTCGTCGAAGGTCATCTCGCTTCCCAGGCGCGGCGTGGGGACGTGGCGGCGCACGGACGGCGCGGGGCGCAGGTGCGATAGGCCGCAACTATGCCATCATCCCCGCGATGCGCACCCCGGGCCAGATCGAGCCACCCGCCACCGCCGCAGCACCGCTCGAAGCGCTGCTGGGCGCCAGCCCGTGGCCGGCGCTTGCGGTTGCCGAGGACGGCCGCGTGCGCTACCGCAACGCGGCGGCGCGCGTGCGCTGGCCGGCGCTGGGGGACGGCGACCCGCTGGCCTCGCTGTTCCCGGAGGACGCGCGCGCCGGCCTGCAGGCGGCGCTGGCCGGCGCGGTGGACGCGGGCGTCGCGGCGGAACTCGAAGTGGCCGAAAGCGGGCAGCGCTGGGTGAAGTTCGCGCTGTCGCCGCTGCCCCGCCACGAAGCGGCCGCCTGCCTGTGCATCGCCAGCGACATCACCGAACTCAAGCGCACCGAGCAGCGCCTGCGCCGCAGCGAGCAGCTGATGGTGGACACCCAGGGCGTGGCCCACCTGGGCACCTGGGAGTGGGACGTCAGCGAGCCCACCGCGGTCTGGTCGGACGAGCTCTACCGCATCTACGGCCTCACCCCGCAGACCTACACGCCCAGCTACGAGAACTACCTGGCGATGGTCCACCCGGACGACCGCCAGCGGGTGATGGACGCCACCAACCGGGTGTTCCACGAGCACGTGCCCTACTCGCACGACGAGCGCATCGTGCTGCCCGACGGCACGCTGCGCTACCTGCACACCTGGGCGCACCCGGTGCTGGACGAGGCCGGCAAGCTGGTGCGGCTGGTCGGCGTCTGCCAGGACATCACCGAGCAGAAGCGCGCCGAGGCCGAGGTGCTGGAGCTCAACCAGCACCTGGAGCGCCGGGTGGCCGAGCGCACCCGCACCATCGAACGCTCGCTGCGCGACGTGGAGGCGTTCAACGCGATGGTCAGCCACGACCTGCGCGCGCCGCTGCAGGTGATCGCCATGACCTGCAAGGTGATGGAGCTGGACAACGGCGCGCCGCTGCCGCCGCAGTTCGGCGAGCACCTGGCCCGCGTGCGGCGGTCGGTGGACCACATGACCCAGCTGGTGAACGACCTGCTGGCGCTGGCGCACGTGGGCAACGCCCCGCTCGAGCGCACCGAGGTGGACCTGTCGGCGCTGGCCGCCGAGATCCTGGCCAACCTGCGGCGGCTGGCGCCGGACCGCCTGGCCACGGTGTCGATCGAGCCCGGCCTGCGCTGCCACGCCGACCCCGGGCTGGCGCGCGCGGTGCTGGAGAACCTGCTGGGCAACGCCTGGAAGTATTCCTCGCGGGTGGCGCACGCCCGCATCGAGGTCGGCCGCGCCGAGGCCGACGGCCGCGCGGGATTCTTCGTGCGCGACAACGGCGCAGGCTTCGAGACCGGGCACGCCGGCCGGCTGTTCAAGCCGTTCGAGCGCCTGCACAAGGCCAGCGACTTCGCCGGCACCGGCGTGGGTCTGGCGGTGGTGCAGCGGATCATCGAGCGCCACGAAGGCCGCATCCACGCCCGGGGCGAGCCCGGCAAGGGCGCGCAGTTCACCTTCGACCTCGGCGGCTGAGCCGCGCTAGTCGTCCGCGGCCGCGGCCTCGCGTCCCTGCTGGCGGATCAGCGCTTCCTCGCGCGCATCGTTGATGGCCTGGCGCACGCCGTCCAGGTCCGGGGCGCTCTCGTCGGGCACGAAGACCCCGGTGAGCTCGGTGTCGGGCCGCAGCTCGCCGGCCTGGTACAGCGCCCACATCTCCTCGCCGTACCAGGTGTCCAGCAGCTCGGGCGCGAAGGCGCCCAGGGTGGCGGTGAGGTTGTTGACGTCGCGCAGCAGCATGGTGCGCGCGGCGTTGTTGCCGGCGGCGCTGACCACCTGCGGGAAGTCGATGACCACCGGGCCATCCGGCGCCACCAGCACGTTGTAGGCCGACAGGTCGCCGTGGATCAGGCCCTCGCAGAGCATCTTCACGACCTGCCGCACCAGGAAGCGGTGGAAGCCGCGCGCCTGGTCCGGCGCGAGTTCCACCTCGCCCAGCCGCGGCGCGGAGTGGCCGTCGGCATCCACCACCAGCTCCATCACCAGCACGCCGTGGAAGTAGCCGTACGGCTCGGGCACCCGCACGCCGGCGTCGCGCAGCCGGTAGAGCGCCTCCACCTCGGTGTTCTTCCAGGCGGTTTCCTGCTGCTTGCGGCCGTACTTGCTGGCCTTGCCGATCGCGCGCGCCTCGCGGCTGCCGCGCACCTTGC
>CAMLJA010000120.1 GCA_946480065.1 uncultured Thermomonas sp.
ATGAACCGCCTGCGCGGGAAAGTGGGCATGGTGTTCCAGAAGCCGGTGCCGTTCCCGATGACGATCTACGAGAACGTGGCCTACGGCATCCGCCACCACGAGCGCCTGGGCAAGGCCGACCTGGACGCCCGGGTCGAGCAGGCGCTGCGCCAGGCCGCGCTGTGGGACGAGGTCAAGGACAAGCTGAAGGACAGCGGGCTGGGCCTGTCAGGCGGCCAGCAGCAGCGCCTGTGCATCGCCCGCGCCATCGCCCTGCGACCCGAGGTCCTGCTGCTGGACGAACCCACCTCGGCGCTGGACCCGATCTCCACCAGCCGCATCGAGCAGCTGGTCGAGGAGCTCAAGCGCGACTTCACCATCATGATCGTCACCCACAACATGCAGCAGGCCGCGCGCGTGTCCGACTACACCGCCTTCATGTACCTGGGCGACCTCGTCGAGCACGGCGCCACCGAGCAGATCTTCTCCAACCCGGTCAAGCAGCAGACCGAGGACTACATCACCGGGAGGTTCGGCTGATGAACGATCCGCACAGCCACATCGTCCGCAGCTACGACCAGGAACAGGCCGACCTGCTGGACGAGCTGATCCGCATGGGCCGGATGTCGGTGGCGCAGCTGGAGGCCGCGCTGGACGTGGTCGGCCGCCGCGACGACAAGGCCGCCGAGCGGGTGATCGCCAACGACGAGGCGATCGACGCGCTGGAGCAGCAGGTCAACCACGACGTGATCCGGCTGATCCGGCGCGGCCCGATGGCCACCGACCTGCGCATCATCCTGGCCGCGCTGCGGGTGGCCTCGGACATCGAGCGCATCGGCGACTACGCCGCCAACATCGCCAAGCGCTCGATGGCGCTCAACCTGGCCCCCCCGCTGCCGCACACCCGCGGGCTGGACGCGCTGGGCCGGATGGCCGCGCGCCAGGTGCGCGACGTGCTGGACGCCTACGTGGCCCGCGACGGCGAGGCGGCGCTGCGCGTGCGCGCCAACGACGCCGAGCTGGACACCCTGTACACCGGGCTGTTCCGCGAGCTGCTGACCTACATGATGGAGGACGCACGCGCGATCACGCCGTGCACCCACCTGCTGTTCATGGCCAAGAACCTGGAGCGGATCGGCGACCACGCCACCAACATCGCCGAGAACATCTGGTTCCTGGTCCACGGCGAGGAGCTGATGCCGCCGCGCGACAAGCGCGACGACACCAACACCACCGTGGTCTGAACCCGGGCCGCCCGCCCGGCCGCGGCGTTCGCCGCGCACCGCCCCGGCGCGCTAGGATGCCGCCACATCCCCACGCGCCCCGCGCCGGAGTCCGCCATGCCCAGGTCCAAGTCCCCCACCCCCGCCGCCCTGCTGCTGGGCGCCGCCGTCGGCACCCTGGCCGCGGGTTCGCTGTTCTCGATGCAGGCCATGGCCCACGGCTACCAGCAGGACGCCGCGCCGGCGCAGGCCAAGCCGGCCGAAGGCAAGTGCGGGGAGGGCAAGTGCGCCGCCGGCATGAAGCCGGCCGCCGCCGCGGCCGACAAGCCCGCCGAGGGCAAGTGCGGGGAAGGCAAGTGCGGCGAGGGCAAGTGCGGCGGCATGCAGGCCGGCGCCGGCAAGGCCGCGCACGAGGGCGGCTGCGGCATGGCCAGGATGGATGCCGACAAGGACGGCAAGCTCTCCCGCGCCGAGTTCGACGCCGCCCACCAGGGCATGGAGGAGAAGTTCGCCGCGCACGACGCCGACGGCGACGGCTTCATCACCCAGGCCGAGATGGACGCCCACCACGCCGCCATGCAGGAGCCCGCCGCGGATGCCAAGGCCGCCGGCGAAGGCAAGTGCGGGGAAGGCAAGTGCGGCGAGGGGAAGTGCGGCGGCAGCATGTGAGGCGGCATGGCTGAGCCGCTGCTGCCCCCGCGCAGCGCGGGCCTGGGCCTGCGCCGCGCCCTGCTGGATGAACTGATCGAGGCGCCTGCGGGCGCCTTCGATTTCCTGGAGTGCGCGCCGGACAACTGGATCGGCGTGGGCGGCGCGCTGGGCGAGCGGCTGGCGCAGCTGGCCGCCCGGCACCCGCTGAGCTGCCACGGGCTGTCGCTCTCGCTGGGCGGGCCCGACCCGCTGGACCACGCCTTCCTGCGCCAGACCCGCGCGTTCCTGGACCGGCACGGCGCCGTGCTCTACAGCGAGCACCTGAGCTACTGCGCCGCCGACGGCCACCTGTATGACCTGCTGCCGCTGCCGTTCACCGAGGAAGCGGTGCGCCACGTGGCCGCCCGCATCGGCGAGGTGCAGGACGCGCTGGGCCGGCGCATCGCGGTCGAGAACGTGAGCACCTACGCCCAGCCTTTCCGCGCGATGGACGAGGCCAGCTTCGTGCGCGCGGTGCTGGACGAAGCCGGCTGCGACCTGCTGCTGGACGTCAACAACGCCTACGTCAACGCCGTCAACCACGGCGGCGACGCGCGCGCCTTCATCGCCGCCATGCCGGGCGAACGGATCGCCAGCTACCACGTGGCCGGCCACTACGACGAAGCCGACGACCTCAAGGTCGACACCCACGGCACCGCGGTCAAGGACGACGTGTGGGGCCTGCTCGCGTTCGCCTACGCCACCCACGGCGTGCGCCCCACCCTGCTGGAGCGCGACTTCCACTTCCCGCCGCTGCCGGTGCTGCTGGACGAGGTCGCGCACGTCCGCGCGCTGCAGGCGGCGGCATGAGCGCCCTGCACGACCAGCTGCGCGCGCTGGCCGCGCACGTGCGCGACCCGGCGGCGCATCCCGGCCCGCCCGGGATCGAGGACCGCCGCCTGGCGGTCTACCGCGAGCTGGTGTTCAACAACCTCGACGGCCTGCTGGCCGGCGGCTTCCCGGTGATCCGCCGCACCCTGGGCGACGAGGCCTGGCGCGCGCTGCTGCGGCGCTTCCTGGCCACCCATCGCAGCGAGACCCCGCTGTTCACCCGGCTGGGGCTGGAATTCGTCGCGTTCCTGGAGGCTGGCGAGGATCCGGCGCGGCCGTGGCTGGCGGAACTGGCGCACTACGAATGGGCGGAACTGGGGCTGCAGCTCAGCGACGCCGTGTCGCCGCCGCACGACCCCGCCGGCGATCTGCTGGAGGGCGTGCCCGTGCTCTCGCCGCTGGCCTGGCCGCTGGCCTACCGCTGGCCGGTGGACCGGATCGGGCCCGGCTGCCAGCCGCTGCAGCCGCCGGACGCGCCCACGCTGGTGCTGCTGCGCCGCGACCCCGAAGGCCGCGTACGCTTCTCGCGGCTCTCGCCGCTGCTGTTCGAACTGCTGCGGCGGATCGGCGCCGGCGAGGGGCTCACCGGCCGCGCGCTGCTGGCCGCGCTGGCGCAGGACGCCGGGCAGCCCGTGGACGCGGTACTGGCGGAAGCGCGGCCGCTGCTCGCGCAGCTGCGGGCCGAGGGCGTTCTGCCCGGCACGCGCGCGGATTGACGGCGGCCGCCGCGCGCATCGATTAACCTGTCGCGATGACTTCCGCCCACGCACCGGTCGCCGAGCACGACGGCCACACGCCCATGGCCGCGCGCTTCCGCGGCTACCTGCCCGTGGTGGTGGACGTGGAGACCGGCGGCTTCGACTGGAACCGGCACGCGCTGCTGGAGATCGCGGCGGTCCCGATCGAGCTGGACGACCGCGGCCGCTTCGTGCCCGGCGAGGTGGCGCACGCGCACCTGGCGCCGGCGCCGGGCACCGCGATCGACCCCAAGTCGCTGGAGGTGACCGGGATCAAGATCGGCCACCCCCTGCGCGGCGAACTGCCCGAGCGCGAGGCGCTGGACAAGGTGTTCGCGCAGGTGCGCGCCGCGGTGAAGCGGCACGGCTGCCAGCGCGCGATCCTGGTGGGGCACAACGCCCACTTCGACCTCAACTTCCTCAACGCCGCGGTGAACCGGGTGCAGCACAAGCGCAACCCGTTCCACCCCTTCAGCGTGTTCGACACGGTGACCATGGCCGGCATGGCCTACGGGCAGACGGTGCTGGCCCGCGCGATGATCGCCGCCGGCTTCCACTGGGACCCCAGCGAGGCGCATTCGGCGGTCTACGACGCCGAGCAGACGTCGCGGCTGTTCTGCACCATCGCCAATGCCTGGCCCCGCCCTGCCCCATTGGACGACACGCCGCACTCGGCCTCAATCGCCGCGACGTAGGAGCGCACCGCAGGGCGCGAACGCTTCGCGGGACCACGCGGAGGGCATCGCGCCCTTCCAGTGCGCTCCTACCGGGGGGCGGAGGCGCCGCGGGCCTTGAACGAACGCGCGATGCCGTACAGGCTGACCGCCATCCACGCCGCCTCCAGCAGGAACACCGACGGGTTGAAGGTGCCCAGCAGCGAGACCAGCACGCCGCCCGCACCCAGCAGGTTGAGCAGCTGGTAGGCCAGCCCCGTGCCCGACAGCCGGCCCGCCTGCAGCAGCGCGAACGCGCCCAGGATCATCACCGTGCCCAGCAGCCCCACCCAGTCGTACCACGCCAGGTCCAGTCCCATCACGCGCTCCTCTGCCGCACCGCCTCGAACAGGGCCACGCCGCCGGCGACCGAGACGTTGAGGCTCTCGAAACCACCCGGCATGGGGATCTTCACCAGCTGGTCGCAGGTGTCGCGGGTGAGCCGGCGCAGGCCTTCGCCCTCGCTGCCCATCACCAGCGCCACGTTGCCCCTCAGGTCGATGGCGTACAGCGAGGCGTCCGCCTCGCCGGCCAGCCCGTAGATCCACACCCCGGCCTTCTGCAGGTCGCGCAGCGTGCGCGACAGGTTGGTCACGCTGAACACCGGCAGGGTGTCGGCCGCGCCGGCCGAGGTCTTGCGCACGGTGGCGTTGACCTGCACCGCCTTGTCCTTGGGGATGACGACCGCGGTCGCGCCTGCGGCCGCCGCGCTGCGCAGGCAGGCGCCGAGGTTGTGCGGGTCCTGCACGCCGTCCAGCACCAGCAGCAGCGCCCTGCCTTCGGCGGCTTCGACCAATCCCGGCAGCTCGTGCTCGTCCCAGGTCTTCGCCGCCGCATAGCGCGCCGCGGCGCCCTGGTGGCGCACGCCGCCGGCCACCCCGTCCAGCGCCTGCTGGGCGACCCGGCGCACGTCGATGTCCTTGCGCCGCGCCTGCTGCTCGATCTCGGTGATGCGCGGGTTCCTGCCGCCGGCCTCCAGCAGCACTTCGCGCACGTGTTCGGCGTCGTGCTCCAGCGCGGAGGCCACCGCGTTGATGCCGACGATCCACTGGGAGGCTTTGCTGTTCATGGCGGAATTGTGCCGGAAATGGCGCCTGCGCCCGCAGCAGCGGGGTCGGCCGCGACCGCCGGCGGCGCGCAGGACGCCGCCGCGGCATGCCGCCGCCGAAGCCGCGCCCCGACGGCGGCGACCGGAATCAGTAGGGCTTCTTGGCGCGCTTGGCGGGCTTGCCGCGCGGCGGCGGCGGCGGCGACGTGGCGCCGGCGTCCTCCTCGGCCAGGCGGAAATCGATCTTGCGGTCCTCCACGCTGGCCTTCAGCACCACGATCCGCACCCGGTCGCCGAGGCGGAACCCGCGGCCGCGGCGCTCGCCGGTCAGGGTCTTGCGGACCGCGTCGAAGTGGTAGAAGTCGCGCGGCAGCTGGGTCACGTGGACCAGGCCGTTGACCTTGGAGTCGTCCAGCTCCACGAACAGCCCGAAGCTGGTCACCCCGCTGATGGTGCCGTCGAACTCCTTGCCCACGTGGTCTTCCATCCACGCGGCGCGGTAGCGCTCGTCGACCTCGCGCTGGGCCTCGTCGGCGCGGCGCGAGCGCTCCGAGCACTGCAGCGACAGCGCCGCCATGTCGTGCGGGGAATAGTCGTAGGCCTCGGGCCGGGCGCCGCGCAGCGCATGCTTGATCGCGCGGTGCACCAGCAGGTCGGGGTAGCGGCGGATCGGCGAGGTGAAGTGCGCGTAGGCCTCCAGCGCCAGCCCGAAGTGGCCGATGTTGTCCGGCGAATACACCGCCAGCGACTGGCTGCGCAGAATCACCGACTCCAGCAGCGCGGCGTCGGGCCGCTCGCGGATCTTCTCCAGCAGGTTGCGGAAATCCTTCGGCTTGACCTTGCCCCACGGCGGCAGCCGCAGGTGGAACTCCTTCAGGAATTCCTCCAGGTCCGCGTACTTGGACTCGGGCGGGCGGTCGTGGTCGCGGTAGGGCGCCGGCACCCCGGCGTCCAGCAGGAACAGCGCGGCCTGCACGTTGGCCGCGATCATGCATTCCTCGATCAGCTTGTGCGC
>CAMLJA010000121.1 GCA_946480065.1 uncultured Thermomonas sp.
CGCGCCCGGCTACTGGCAGCTGCTCACCCAGGACCGCGGCCCCGGCATCCCGGCGGCGAAGCAGCGCGAACTGTTCAAGCCGTTCCAGCGCCTGGCCGAGCACGACCCGGCCGGCGGCCTGTCTAGCGGCCTGGGGCTGTCGCTGGCGAAACAGATCATCGGCACCGCCGGCGGGCAACTTTGGTACGAGGACCGCGAGGGCGGCGGCGCCTGTTTCGTGGTGGAACTGCCCGAAGCCTGACCCCGGCGACGGGCGCCAGCTAGCCCATCAGTCCGCGCTGGTCGTGCGCCTGCGTGCGCGCGCCTTGCGGGGCTTGGCCTTGGTGGTTTCCACCCGGGTCGCGGTGCCTTCGATCGGACCGTCCTCGGCCTGGCGGGCGCGGCGGCGTGCGGCGTACCAGAGCAGCCCGGCGCCCGCCAGCGCGGCGCCCGCGAGTACGGGGTTGCGGCGGACCACGCGGGTCGCCACCCGGGTACCGGTCTTGAGCGCGCCCAGCGCGGCCCCGGTTTCCACCCACTGCATGGCCTTGCCCGGGACGTGCCGGCGGAGGCCGTCGCCGATCTCGCCGATCAGCATCATCGCGCGATCCTGCGCCTTGTCGAACTTGCCCATCGCGGCTCACCTCGGAACATGGGGGATGCGCGGCAGTCTCCGCAGCGCGGCGTTCATGGCACGTGAGCGCAACCGCGCCGCGTTCAGCGCGCGGCAGGCATTGCCGGCACTCAGGTGCCGCGCGGCTTGGCGCGGTGGGTCGCCGGCGCGTTCCACGGGTCGTCCGGCCACGGGTGGCGCGGGTAGCGGCCCTTCATTTCCTTCCTGACCTCGGCATAGGTGCTGGCCCAGAAGTTGTGCAGGTCGGCGGTCACCTGCAGCGGCTTGCCGCCGGGCGAGAGCAGGTGCAGCAGCAGCGGCACCCGGCCGTCGGCGATGCGCGGCGTCTGCGCCAGGCCGAACAGCTCCTGCAGCTTCACCGCCAGCACCGGCGGCGCGGGCTCGCCGTGGTCGTCGAGCCGGTAATCGATGCCCCGCTCCAGCCCCGACGGCACCGCGATGCGGGTCGGCGCGAGCTGCTCGACGCGCTGGCGCAGGGACCAGTCGATGCCGGACTTCAGCGCGTCGGCCAGCCCGCCGCTGTCCAGCGCGTCCAGCCGGGTCTTGCCGGCGAACGCGGGTTTCAGCCAGTCGTCCAGCGTCGCCAGCAGCGCGGGGTCGGACAGGTCGGGCAGGCCCAGCTCCGGCATCCACGCGCGCAGGCACTGCACGCGGATGCGCCACTGCGCGAGCGCCTCGCTCCACGGCAGCGCGGACAGCCCAAGCTCGCGCACGGCATCGGTCAGCGCCCGCGCGGCCAGCGCGGGATCCACGCGGCCGGCCGACTTCGCCGCCAGCACGATGCCGTCAAAGCGGGCGATGCGCTCGCTCACCAGGGCGCGGCGGTCGGCGTCCCAGCGCACCTCGTCGGCGTCCGAGAAGTGCGCGGCGAATGCTTCGCGCAGCGCGGACTCGTCCACCGGCGCGCCGCGCAGCAGCAGCGCGTCCCTGGCCTCGAAGCGCAGTTCGGTGGCGACCAGCCAGGGTTCGCCGTACAGCGCGGAGTCGTCGAACAGCCGCGCGCTGCGGCCGTTCGCCAGCAGGTAGCGGCGCGGGTCCTGCGGATGCTGGCGGGCGATGCGGTCGGGGAAGGCGTGCGCGAGCAGGTCGCCCAGCGCGTGCGCCGGCGCCGACGCGGGCGGCGCGGCGTCGCAGCGCAGGCGGCGCCGCCACTGCTTCGCCGCCGCATCGATGGCGGCCAGGCCCGAGCGGCTGGCGTCGGCGCCCACGCGGCCGGCGCGGAACCCGGCCAGCGCCTGCCAGCGCTCGGCCAATGCGTCGGAACGGCTGCGCAGCGGGTCGCGCGCTTCCACCAGCGCGGCCAGGTCGCAGGCCAGCGCGACCGACACCGGCGCGTCGGCGGCCAGCAGCATCGCCGCCAGCCGCGGATGCGTGCCAAGCGCCAGCATGCGGCGGCCGCGCGCGGTCAGGGTGCCGTCGGGCGAGAGTGCGTCCAGCCGGCGCAGCAGGTCGCGGCCGGCGGCCAGCGCGCCCGGCGGCGGCGGATCGGGGAAGCGCAGGTCGGCGCTGCCCCAGGCCGCCAACTCCAGCGCCAGCGGCGCCAGGTCGAGCTGCGCGATCTCCGGCCGGCGCTGCGGCTCCAGCCGCTGCGACGCCGGCCACAGGCGGTAGGCCCAGCCCTCCGCCACGCGCCCGGCGCGGCCGGCGCGCTGGTCGACGCTGGCCTGCGAAATGGCCACCACGTCCAGCCGCGCGAAGCCGCTGTTGGGATCGAACCGCGGCTCGCGCGCCAGCCCGCTGTCGATGACCACGCGCACGCCGGGCAAGGTGACGCTGGATTCGGCCACGTTGGTCGCCAGCACCACCCGGCGGCGGCCGTCGGGCGCGGGCTGCAGCACGCGCGACTGCTGCTCGACCGGCAACTCGCCGTGCAGGGGGAGGATTTCGAACGTCCCCACCGCCGCCGCACGCTGCGGGGGCATCGCTTTTCCCTCAGTCGGGGCATCCTGCCCCGATTCGGGCGCGCGCCCTCCCTGGCGCGCTTGTCGCGACGCCCCCGCAGCGTGCACCGGCTGCAGTCCGGCCTGCGAGCTCACCAGCATTGCTTCCAGCCTGGCGATCTCGCGCTGGCCCGGCAGGAACACCAGCAGGTCGCCCGGATGCGTGGCCAGCGCGTGTTCGATGGCGCGCCGCGCCTGCTGCTCCAGCGCCTCGTCGCGGCGTGCCGGGAAATGCGAGATCTCGACCGGGAAGCTGCGCCCCGCGCTGGACAGCCGCGGGGCGTCGAGGAAAGTCGCCAGCCGCGCGCCGTCCAGCGTCGCCGACATCACCACCAGCCGCAGGTCCTCGCGCAATCCGGCCTGCACGTCCAGCGCCAGCGCCAGCCCGAGGTCGCCGGCCAGGTGGCGCTCGTGGAATTCGTCGAACAGCAGCGCGCCCACGCCCTCCAGCAGCGGGTCGTCCTGCAGCATGCGGGTGAGGATGCCCTCGGTGACGACCTCGATGCGGGTGGTCGGCCCCACCTTGTTCTCGAAACGGATGCGATAGCCCACGGTCTGTCCGACCGCTTCCCCCAACTGCTTCGCCATGAACCCGGCGGCCGCGCGCGCGGCGACCCGGCGCGGCTCCAGCATCACGACCTTGCGGCCCGCAAGCCACGGCGCGCCGAGCAGCGCCAGCGGCACCTGCGTGGTCTTGCCCGCGCCCGGCGGCGCCTCCAGCACCAGCCGCGGATGCGCGGCCAGCGAAGCGAGGATGTCGGGCAGCAGCGGGGTGATCGGGAACTGCATGCGCGCATTGTAGGAGCGCGCCCCGCGGGCCACGCCGCGGCCGGGCGCGCGGGCCGCCCTCCTACAATGGCGGGATGGATCTCATCGACATCGGCCTCAACCTCACCCACGACAGCTTCGACCGCGACCGCGACGCGGTCTGGCAGCGCGCCCGCGATGCCGGCGTCACCCGCGCCATCCTCACCGGCGCCTCGCGCGAGCATTCGCCGAAGGCACTGGAACTGGCCCGCACCCGCCCCGGCGAATGGTTCGCCACCGCCGGCGTGCATCCGCACCACGCGACCGAATACACCGCCGAGTGCGATGCCGAACTGCGCGCCCTGCACGCGCATCCGGAAGTGGTGGCGGTGGGCGAGTGCGGGCTGGACTATTTCCGCGATTTCTCGCCGCGGCCGGCGCAGCGCAGCGCGTTCGAGAAGCAGCTGCAGATCGCGGTGGATCTTGCCGTCGACGGCGTCGGCAAGCCGCTGTTCCTGCACCAGCGCGACGCCCACGCCGACTTCATGGCGATGATGAAGAACTTCGACGGCCGGATCGGCCCGGCGGTGGTGCACTGCTTCACCGGCACCCGCGAGGAACTGTTCGACTACCTCGACAACGACTGGTACATCGGCATCACCGGCTGGCTCTGCGACGAGCGCCGCGGCGCGCACCTGCGCGAACTGGTCAAGAGCATCCCCGCCCACCGGCTGATGGTGGAAACCGACGCGCCCTACCTGCTGCCGCGCACGCTCAGGCCGATGCCGAAGGACCGCCGCAACGAACCGGCGTTCCTGCCGCACATCGTGGAGGAACTGGCGCGCGACCGCGGGGAGGATATCTCCACCACCGCGGCCAATGCCACCGCCGCCAGCGCCGCGTTCTTCCGGCTGCCGGCCTGATTCCGCAAGCGGAACGCCCGGCAGCGCCGGGCGTTCGCGGGCTGACGCAGGCAGCGCGGCTTACTTCGCCGGCATCTCCGGCAGCGGACCTTCGGCGACCATCAGCGCACCCTGGTCGTTGCCGCTCTGGAAGACCACCCAGATCGCCTTGTCGGCGCGGCGGATGACGTAAGTGTCCGCGTCGGCGTCGTACCAGTAGGCGTTCTGCATGCGGCTGAACTCCTGGCGGAAATCGTCCATCGCCTTCTCGTTCGCCTTGTAGGTGGCCTCGTCGAAGCTGCGTTCGGCCAGGCGCACGCCGCCCATCGCCTCCACCGCCTGCTGCACGTTCTTGCGGACCTCGAACCTGGAATAGGTCTTGCCTTCGCTGTTGTCGATCTCGTCGCTGAAGACCCTGCCTTCCACCCACAGCAGCTGGCCGCCGGTCCAGACCGGCACGCGGGCCAGGTCCTTGCTGCGCGAGGGCAGGTCGTCGGCGTAGTCGAACTCGTAACCGGCCGGCAGCGCGACGTAAGGCCAGGCCGGCAGCGGCTTGTCGCTGACCGGGATCGCGCCGATGTCGAAGACAGCGGCGGCCGGCGCGGCGGCGGTGGCAGCCGCTGCGGCGGCCGGCGCCGTGTCCGCGGCCGGTTGCGCGGCGGAAGCATCGGCTTCGGCCGGCGCATCGGTGGCGGAAGCACCGGCAGCCTCGGGCTTCTTGCACGCCGTCAGGACCAGGCCCACGGCCAGCCCCAGCACCAGCATCGGAACGGCAGACTTCTTCGACATCGCTTCGGCTCCAGTTCGACGGAATGATGGGCGAAGTGTAAGCGATGGAATCGCAAGGAAAATCCCGCCGCCGCCGTCGCTGTTGCGGAGCAGGCCCGTCGTCGAACCGGCGTTCCGCCGCGCATCGTCGAAGCACCGGCGCGGCGGAGGCAGCGACCGCCACCGCCGCGTTCTTGCGGCTGCCCGGCTGAGCGTCGTCCTCAGGGCTTCGCGCGGGCGCGCACGCTGACGTACACGTCGCCGGGATCGGCGCCGTCCAGCTTGCGCCCGAAGTACAGGCGGGTGCCGTCGCCGGACAGCGAGGCGCGGGTTTCCGAGGCCGCGGTGTTGATGAACCGGTTGGCGATCCGCTCCGGCGCCGACCATGGCGCCCACGCGCTGTCGCGGCGCGCCACGTAGATGTCCTGGTCGAAGGCGCTGGCGCCCGCGCGGTTGGAGCTGAACACGATCTCCAGGCCGTCCTTGCGCACGTTCGGCATGCGGTCGTCGAACGCGGTGCTCAACTCCGCCACCCGTTCGCCCGCCAGCACGGTGCCGTCGGCCAGCACCCGGCTCATGTAGATGTCCTGGCCCTGGCTGTCGGGGTAGCCGCTGCTGGAGAAGAACAGGAAGGTGCCGGCGGCCGTCTCCACCAGCGAGGGGCTGAACTCGGCGCCGGCGGTGTTCGGGCCCGCCGGGTAGCAGCCCAGGGCGAGCGGCGCGGTCCAGCCGTGGGCGGGGTGCTCGCGGGTGAGGAAGATGTCGCCCGCGGCCGGCCCGCCCACCGGCGGCACCGGCGGCACGTCGCCGGGGAAGCAGTCGTCGTCGGTCTGGCGCGAGCTGACGAACAGCAGCCAGTTGCCCGGCAGCGGCGTGGGGCAGTAGTCGAACTCGCCGGAATTCACCGGCGCGCCGGGGTTGGCGGGCGCGCCCCAGCCCGCGGACAGCGACGGGCGGCGGGCGCGCCAGATGTCCAGCTTGCCCTGGGCCCCGGCACCGGGGCGGCTGGAGGCGATGTACAGGCTCAGGCCGTCGCGGGTCTCGATCGGGCAGCCGTCGGCGGCGGCGCTGTTCACGGCCAGGACCGGCGCCGGGTCCTGCCAGGGGCCGAAGTGCTGGGCCTGCGCGCGGCCGGCCAGCAGGGCCAGCGGGAGCAGGGCGCAGGGAGCGATGCGGAGGGTGCGGTGCATGTCGGTCTCCTCGGTGGGAAGGGTCAGCGGG
>CAMLJA010000122.1 GCA_946480065.1 uncultured Thermomonas sp.
CGCTGACCCGCGCCAACATCCTGCGCCAGGCGTTCAAGTTCCTGGGCGAGCGCTACGGCTGGGGCCACAGCTACAACGGCCGCGACTGCAGCGGCTTCGTCTCCGACGTCTACCGCAGCATGGGCGTGCAGATGCCGCGCAACACCAGCGACCAGGCGGTGAGCCCGGTGTTCGCGCGCACCCACTTCGAGGACGACGCCCCGCGCGCGGCGCGGATGGCCGCGGTGGACGCGCTGCAGGTGGGCGACCTGATCTACATCCCCGGCCACGTGATGATGTTCGCCGGCCGGATCGACGGCCAGCCCTACGTCATCCACGACACCAACGGCGGCAGCTACCTGGGCGCCGACGGCCAGCTGCACGCGATGCACCTCAACGCGGTCTCGCTGACCCCGCTGCTGCCGCTGCGGTTCGGCCGCGACCACGACTACGTCGACCGCATCACCAACATCGTGCGGGTGGCCGGGACCTCCATGCAGGCCGCGCAGTGAAGGGCATCCGATGAAGATCAGCGACATCCGCTTCGGCATGCTGCGCGTGCCGCTGAAGACCCCGTTCAAGACCGCGCTGCGCAGCGTGGAGCAGGTGGAGGACGTGGTGGTGATGGTGCACACCGACACCGGCCACGTGGGCTACGGCAGCGCGCCGGCCACCGCGGTGATCACCGGCGACACCCACGGCTCGATCGTGGAGGCGGTGCGGCAGTACATCGCGCCGCGCCTGCTGGGCCAGGAGATCGCCAACCTCAACCGCATCACCCACCTGGTGCAGGGGGCGATGGAGAAGAACACCAGCGCCAAGGCGGCGGTGTAGATCTCGGTGCACGCCCTATCATTAAAAAAAAAAGGCGCGCCGCTGTACCAGCTGCTGGGCGGCGGCGAGCCGGCCATCACCACCGACATCACCATCAGCGTGGACTACATCGACAAGATGGTGGCCGACTCGCTGGCGGCGGTGGAGCGCGGGTTCGAGTCGCTGAAGATCAAGGTGGGCAAGGACATCGGGCTGGACATCGAGCGTACCCGCGCCATCCACGCCGCGGTGGAGGGCCGGGCCCTGCTCCGGCTGGACGCCAACCAGGGCTGGACCGCCAAGCAGGCGGTCTACGCGCTGCAGACGCTCGAGGACGCCGGGGTGAAGCTGGAGCTGGTGGAGCAGCCGGTGAAGGCGCACGACCTGGCCGGCCTGCGCTACGTGACCGAGCGCGTGCACACCCCGGTGATGGCCGACGAGAGCGTGTTCGGCCCGCGCGAGGTGATCGAGCTGATCCGCATGCGCGCGGCCGACATCGTCAACATCAAGCTGATGAAGACCGGTGGCATTTCCAACGCGGTGAAGATCGCCGACATCTGCGGCCTGTACGGCGTGGACTGCATGATCGGCTGCATGCTGGAATCCAGCATCGGCGTGGCCGCGGCGGTCCACCTGGCGGTGGCCAAGTCCGACGTGATCAGCAAGGTCGACCTGGACGGCCCCTCGCTGTGCCGCTACGACCCGGTGGCCGGCGGCGTGCTGTTCAACGAATCGGAGATCAGCGTGACCGACGCGCCGGGCCTGGGCATCCGCAGCATCGACGGCCTGGCGCCGGCGGCGGACAAGGCCGCCTGAGGCGCGCACGATGACCGCGCTGGTCAAGATCCGCTCCGAGCGCGACCGGATGTCGGCGATCGAGCGCCGGATCGCCGACTTCGTGCTGGACAACGCGCAGCTGCTGCGCGACTACTCCTCGCAGCAACTGGCCAACGCGCTGGGCATCAGCCAGTCCAGCGTGGTGAAGTTCTGCCAGAAGCTGGGCTTCAAGGGCTATCCCGACCTCAAGCTGTCGATCAACGAGGCGGTGGCCCGCGCCGACAACGGCGCGCCCGCCGAGGCGCCCGCGGACGCGGCCGGCGAGCCGCCCCGCCCCGCCGCCGACCTGTGGGCGAGGAAATCCGAGGCCGAGGAGGCCACCCGCCTGATCAACCCGCCGGAGGCGCTGGACGCCGCCGCGCGGGCGATCGGCCGCGCCCGCACCGCGTTCGTGATCGGGCTGGGCGAGGACGACATCCACGCGCGCGCGTTCGCGCTGCGGCTGGCGCTGCTGGGCATCCTCACCGTGCACAACTTCGACCCCGCGCACATGACCGCCAGCCTGTCCGCGGCGCAGCCGGGCGACGTGCTGCTGGCGTTCTCCGAGCACGGCCTGCAGCCGGCGCTGTGCCAGCTGGCGCGGCAGTTCCGCGCGCGCGGCGGCAGCGTGGTGACGGTGACCCGGCACAGCTCCAACGCCCTGCGCGCGCACGCCGACGTGGCCCTGCTGGTGGCCGCGCACGACGAGCGCCCGCACATCGCGCCGCTGCTCTACCACTCCGCGCTGCAGCACCTGCTGGACCGGGTCTACATCCGCCTGTGCGAGGCCGACGAGGGCCGGCCCGCGCGCCTGCAGGAGAACCTGGAGCGCATCCAGCCGCTGCTGGAGGCGTGACGGGTGACGGGTGACCGCCGCCGGGCGCTGGTGCATGCTTGCCCGCGTACTTCATTCCCGCCCTTCCCCGGAACCGCCGCATGACCGCACGCCGAACCGCCCTGCTCCTGCCGCTGCTGGCGGCCGCCGCCTGCGCCCATGCGCCGCCCACCCCGCCCGAGGCGGCGCGCTGGGCCGACGCCGGGCAGCTGGTGCTCGTGGTCACGCCCGACTGGGGCGCGACCGCCGGCACCCTGCGCTACTACGAGCGCGACGGCGACGGCTGGCGCCAGGCCGGTGGCGGCTACGAGGTGACCGTGGGCCGCAACGGCACCGCCTGGGGCGTCGGCCTGCACGCGCCGCGCACCGACGGCCCGGTCAAGCGCGAAGGCGACGGCAAGGCGCCCGCCGGCGTGTTCGCCATCGGCACCGCGTTCGGCTACGCGCCGCGGGTCGACACCGGCCTGGCCTACCAGGCGATGACCGCGAACGACTGGTGCATCGACGTGCCGGCCTCGCCCTACTACAACCGCATCGTCGACCGCGGCGCGGTGCAGGCGCCGGGGCTGGACCAGTCCAGCGAACCCATGCGCCGCGACCTGCACGCCGACGGCGACCAGCGCTACCGCGAGGGCTTCGTGATCGAGCACAACCCGGACGGCGCGGTGCCCGGGGGCGGCAGCTGCATCTTCGCCCACCTCTGGAAGGCGCCGGGCGAGGCCACCGCCGGCTGCACCGCGATGGCGCCGGCGACGATGGCACCGCTGCTGGCCTGGCTGGATGCGCGCCGGCGGCCGGTGTTCGTGGAGCTGCCGATGGCGCACTACCAGGCGCTGCGGACGGCCTGGGGGCTGCCGGCGCTGCCGGCGGTGGAGCCGGCCCGATGAGCCAGACCGCGCGCGTGCTGTCCGGCCTGGCGGCCGGCATCGTGGTGGGCATGCTGCTGGCCTGGCAGGCCCCGGCGCTGGGCCTGCGGGTGGCGGCGGTGGTGCAGCCGTTCGGCCAGCTCTGGCTCAACGCGCTGCAGATGACGGTGGTGCCGCTGGTGCTGGCGCTGGTGATCGTGGGCGTCAACCAGGCCAGCGATGCCGCCCACTCCGGGCGGGTGGCGCGCCGCGCGATGGTGGTGTTCCTGGTCCTGCTGGCCGCGGCCGCCGCGATGACCGCGGTGCTGGCCCCGCTGGCGCTGTCGATGCTGCAGCCGGACCCGGCGGTGGCGGCGGCCCTGCGCGGGCATGAAGCCGAGCTGCCGCAGGCCACCGGTGGCTGGGCCGATTCGCTGGTGGCGATCGTGCCGGGCAACGCGGTGGCCGCCGCCGCCGCCGGCGCGATGCTGCCGCTGGTGACCTTCGCGCTGTTCTTCGGCTTCGCCCTGACCCGGCTGGAGGCGGAGCACCGCACGCTGGTGGTCGGCTTCTTCAAGGCCGTCAGCGAGGCGATGATCGTGATCGTGCGCTGGGTGCTGTGGGCGGCGCCGGTGGGGATCTTCGCGCTGGTGCTGTCGCTGACCGCGCGCGCCGGGCTGGGCGTGCTGCAGGCGCTGGGCATCTACGTGCTGCTGGAGTGCGCGCTGTACGCGCTGGCCACGGTGCTGCTGGTGGCGGTGGCGGTGGCCTTCGGCCGCCAGCGGCTGGGCCACTTTCTGGCCGGGCTGGTGCCGGTGCAGGCGGTGGCGGCCAGCACCCAGTCCTCGCTGGCCACCCTGCCGGCCATGCTGGACAGCGCCGAGCGCAAGCTGGGCTTCCCGCAGCGGGTGTCGGGGCTGGTGCTGCCGATGGCGGTCTCGCTGTTCCGGATCACCTCGCCGATCCAGTACATCGCCACCGCCAGCTTCGTGGCCTGGGCGCTGGGGGTGGACCTGACCGCCGCACAGCTGGCCACCGGCGTGGCGCTGAGCGTGCTGGTCAGCATGGGCTCGGTGGGCCTCCCCGGCCAGGCGATCTTCCTGGCCACCAACCTGCCGGTCAGCCAGGCCATGGGCCTGCCGATCGCACCGCTGCCGGTGCTGATGGCGGTGGATGCGATCCCCGACGTGCTGGCCACCGTGGGCAACGTCACCGGCGACATGGCGGCCAACGCGGTGGTCGCCGCGCGCACCGAGGGAGACGGCGGGCGAGGACGGCCGCGGCGCGCCCGGCGGTCGCGCGCGCCTTCTCGCCGGGCTCGGTCGGCAACATCGGGGTCGGCTTCGACCTGCTGGGGCATCCGCTGGCCGATGCCGGCGACATCGCGCTGGTCCGGCGGATCGACGCGCCCGGGGTGCGGATCGCGGCCATCCGCGGCGTCGGCGACATTCCGCTGGACGCCGCGCGCAATACCGCCGGGGCCGCGCTGGAGGCGCTGCGCGCGGGCCTGCGGCTGCCGTTCGGCTTCGAGCTGGAGCTGGACAAGGGCCTGCCGCTGGCCGCCGGCATGGGCGGCTCGGCCGCCTCCTGCGTGGCCGCGCTGGTGGCCGCCAACGCGCTGCTGGACGCGCCGCTGCCGCGGGAGGCGCTGTATCCCTACGCGCTCGACGGCGAGTCGGTGGCCAGCGGCGGCCGCAACGGCGACAACGTCGGCCCGATGCTGGCCGGCGGGCTGGTGCTGGCCACCGCGGACCGGCTGGTGCCGGTGGCGGTGCCGCCGGACTGGTGCTGCGCGCTGGCGCACCCGCACTTCGCGCTGGAGACGCTGGCCTCGCGCCGGGTGCTGGCGGCGTCCTACCCGCTGGCCGACGTGGTCCGCCAGGGCGCGGGCCTGGGCCAGCTGCTGCTGGGCTGCGAGCGCGGCGATGCCGGGCTGGTGCGCGCCGGCCTGCACGACGTGCTGGTGGAGCCGCGGCGGGCGCCGCTGATCCCCGGCTTCGCCGCGGTCAAGCGCGCCGCGCTGGAGGCGGGGGCGATGGGGGCCAGCATTTCCGGCGCCGGCCCCAGCGTGTTCGCCTGGTGCGAGTCGCGCGCCGCGGCCGCGGCCGCCGGGGCGGCGATGGCGCGGGCGTTCGCGGGTGCCGGGCTGGGCTGCGACGTCCACGTCGGGCCGATCGCGGCGCCGGGCGCACGCCTGCTGCCGCCCTGAATTGGCCCGCGCCGGCGAACTCTGCGAAAATCGCGGGGTTACAGGCCCCGTAGCTCAGCTGGATAGAGCGGCCCCCTCCTAAGGGGCAGGTCGTGCGTTCGAATCGCGCCGGGGTCGCCATGTTGTCGCCATGCCCGCGCAACGGGCGTCGGCCACGCGTTCCATTCCTTTCCCGCGCATGCAGGGTCCGGCCACGCCGGATGCCGCTTCCGCCGGAACGAGTCCAAGCATCCAAGGAGTCCCCATGTCCCATCCCGTCCTCACCGCGCTCGGCCTGGCCGCCGTCGAATCCGGCAGCTACCTCGGCAACGGCGAATGGTCGAAGACCAGCGACGCCGGCGTGATCGAGCCGGTCAACCCGAGCAACGGCGAGGTGCTGGGCCGCGTGCATGCGTCCTCGCAGGCCGACTACGACCTGATCGTCGAGCGCGCGCAGGCCGCCTACAAGGTGTGGCGCACCACCCCGGCGCCCCGCCGCGGCGAGGCGATCCGCCTGTGCGCCGACGCGCTGCGCGCGCACAAGGACGCGCTGGGCTCGCTGGTCGCGCTGGAGATGGGCAAGTCGAAGCCGGAAGGCGACGGCGAAGTGCAGGAAATGATCGACATCGGCGAGTTCGCCGTGGGCCTGTCGCGCCAGCTGTACGGCCTGAC
>CAMLJA010000123.1 GCA_946480065.1 uncultured Thermomonas sp.
AACGTGGACTGGCACGTGCGCGACGCGGTGGCCCGCACCCTGGCCGACCTGCGCGAGCAGTTCAACGCCCGCGACCTGCTGGCCGCCTACGTCCACGGGCTGGAATCGGCCGCCGCCGATGCCGGTCCCGGCCGCCGGGCCTACGCCAACCTGCTGAAGACCGCGGCGGCGCTGGCCGCGCGCGAACTCGAGGAGCGCGGCTGAGCCGCTGCCTCCGGCCTTGCGCGCGGGACGCCGGTCCGGCGCTGCGGTAGGGTAGGCGCCCCCGTCCGTCCCGCGTCCGAGTGCCCGTGACCCCGCTTGCCCACCACGTTCCCGAACCCGCCCAGGCGCCGGCCGGGACCAGCCTGACCATCGCCCGGCCCGACGACTGGCACCTGCACCTGCGCGACGGTGCGCTGCTGGAGGCGGTGCTGCGGCACACGGCGGCGCAGTTCCGCCGCGCCATCGTGATGCCGAACCTGCGGCCGCCGGTGACCACCACCGCGCTGGCGGCGGCGTACCGCGGGCGGATCCTGGCGGCGCGGCCGGCGGGCTCGGACTTCGAGCCGCTGATGACGCTGTACCTCACCGACAACACGCCGGCGGACGAGATCCGCAGCGCCAGGGCCAGCGGCTTCGTGCACGCGGTGAAGCTGTACCCGGCGGGGGCGACCACCAATTCCGATTCCGGCGTCACCGACCTCAGGCACGCCCATGCGGCGCTGGAGGCCATGCAGGAGACCGGCATGGTGCTGGCCATCCACGGCGAGGTGACCGACCGCGACATCGACGTGTTCGACCGCGAGAAGGTGTTCATCGAGGACATCCTCGTCCCGCTGCGCCGCGACTTCCCGGGCCTGCGCGTGGTGCTGGAGCACATCACCACCAAGGACGCGGCGGACTACGTGCGCGACGCCGGGGGCGAGATCGCCGCCACCATCACCGCGCACCACCTGCTGTACAACCGCAACGCGATCTTCGCCGGCGGCCTGCGCCCGCACTACTACTGCCTGCCGGTGCTGAAGCGCGAGGTCCACCGCCGGGCGCTGCTGGAGGCCGCCACCGGCGGCAACCCGCGCTTCTTCCTGGGCACGGACTCGGCGCCGCACGCGCGCGGCGACAAGGAAGCCGACTGCGGATGCGCCGGCTGCTACACCGGCCTGCACGCGCTGGAGCTGTACGCCACCGCGTTCGAGGCCGCGGGCCGGCTGGACCGGCTGGAGGGCTTCGCCAGCCACTTCGGCGCGGACTTCTACCGGCTGCCGCGCAACCAAGGCACGGTGACGCTGCGCAAGCAGGAATGGTTCATCCCGGCCGAACTGCCCTACGGCGAGCGCACGCTGGTGCCGCTGGCGCAGGGCGAAACGCTGGGCTGGCGCCTGGTCGGCTGAGCCGGGCGCTCACGCCCGCGCGGTGTCGCCCTCGATCCGCCCGTCCACCAGGCTGATGGTGCGGTCGCAGGTCTCGGCCAGGCGCGGGTCGTGGGTGACCACCAGCACCGCACAGCCGAACTGTTCGTTGAAGCGGCGCAGCAGGGCGAACACGTCGGCGGCGGTTTTCGTGTCGAGGTTGCCGGTGGGCTCGTCCGCCAGCAGCAGGGCCGGGCGCGTGACCAGCGCGCGGGCGATGGCCACCCGCTGCTGCTGGCCGCCGGAAAGCTGGTCGGGCTTGCGGTCGGCGAACTGCTCCAGCCCGACGTCGGCCAGCAGCCCGCGGGCGCGGTCCAGGGAATCGCGGTCGGGCTTGCCGCGGGCCACCATCAGCGGCATCAGCACGTTTTCCAGCGCGGTGAACGCGCCGATCAGGTGGTGGAACTGGAACACGAAGCCGATGTGCTGGCCGCGCGCGGCGGTGCGCGCCTCGTCGTCCATGCTGCGGGTGGGCTGGCCCAGCAGGTAGAGCTCCCCCGCGGTGGGGGAATCCAGCAGGCCGATCTGGTTGAGCAGGGTGCTCTTGCCGGAGCCCGAGGGGCCCACCAGCGCGGCGAAGTCGGCGCTGTCCACGCGCAGGTCGAGGCCGTGCAGCACCTCCACCTCGTTCGGTTGGCCGATGTTGTAGGACTTGCGCAGGCCTTCCAGCCGCAGCACCTCGCGCCGCTCAGGCATGGCGGATGGCCTCCACCGGATCCAGCCTGGCCGCGCGCGAGGCGGGCACGGCCGCGGCCACCACGCCGGCCACCGTGGCCAGCGCCATCGCCGCCGGGATCAGCGCCGGCGGCAGCGGGATGTAGAACAGCTTCGGGCCGAACGTGTTGAACGCGCCCACCAGGCCCAGGCCCGCCAGCGCGCCGATCAGCGAGCCCACCAGCCCCAGCACCGCGCCCTGCACCAGGAACACCCGCAGCATCTGGCCGCGGCGCGTGCCCATCGCGCGCAGGATGCCGATCTCGCGGGTGCGCTGGGTCACGCTGACCGCCAGCACGCTGGCGATGCCCAGCGCCACCGACATCGCCACGAACACGCTGATCATCCGGGTGGACATGCTCTGCGAGCGCAGCGCGTTCAGCAACTGGGCGTTGGTCTCCATCCAGCTCTCCGCCTTCAGCCCGGTCAGCCCATGGATGCGCGCGGCGCTGCGGTCGGCGGCGAACAGGTCGGCCACGGTCACGTCGATGACGGTCACGCCGCCGGGCAGGCCCAGCAGCGACTGCGCCTGCTTGAGGTCGAGGTAGACGTAGCGCGCGTCCAGTTCGCGCACCCCCAGTTCGAAGATGCCGGCGACGTTGACGATCGCCTCGCGGCCCTTGCCGGCGTCGATGCGCAGCTTGCCGCCGGTGCGCAGGCCAAGGTCCTTCGCCAGCTGGCGGCCGATCACCGCGTTGCCGGAAGCGAGGTCCAGCCGGCCGTCCACCATGTTGCGGTCCAGCGGGATCACCCGCAGGTAGCGCGGCAGGTCCACCCCCACCAGCGCGATGGACTGCACCGCCTCGCCGCGGCGGCCGAACGCCGGGCCGGACGCCACCGGCGACACCGCGGTGATGCCGGGCAGGCGGTCCAGTACGTCGCGCACCTGCGGCCAGTTGACGATGGTGCGCAGCGCCTGCGCGCGGCGGTCCTCCAGCACCAGCTGCAGGGTGCCGGGTGGGGCGGGCGCGATGCGGTTGACCTGGTCCGGCGCCTGCACCCGGATGTGCGCCTGCGTGCCCAGCGTGCGCTCGATGATGTTGGCCTGCAGGCCGGAGATCAGCGCGGTGACGAACACGATCACCGACACCCCCACGGCGATGCCGAACAGGATCAGCAGCGACTGCCCGCGCCCCTGGCGCAGGAACCGCATGGCGATGGTGGTCTCGATCCACATCGCTCAGTCGAACTTCACCGGCAGCTCGCGGCGGGTGGCGGAGTCCCCGGACGGCGGCGGCTGCGCCTCGATGCGCACGCGGTCGCCGTCGGCCGGCAGCGCGTCGGCGGCCAGGCCGCTGGCGGCCAGCACGTGGTCGCCGGCCCGCACGCCCGCGGTGACTTCGCTCATCGCCAGCCCGCGCAGGCCCAGCGTCACTGCCGTGCGGCGCACGCGGCCGTCGCGCACGACGAGGACGGTGGCGCGGTCGCTGCCGTCGCGGGCCTCGAGCAGGGCATCGTTCGGCACCGCCAGCGCGCGCTCGCGCTGGCCGGTCAGCACGGTGGCGGTGACGGTCATGTCCTGGCGGACGAAATCCGCCTTGGGGTCGATGCGCAGGCGCACGTCCACGGTGCCGCGCGCGGGGTCCACGCCCGGCGCGATGTGGTGCACGGTGGCGGCGAACGGCCGGCCGGGGAAGGCGTCGGCGATGCAGGTGGCGGACTGGCCCACGCGCAGGCGGGCGATGTTCTTCTCGTCCACCGGCAGCAGGATCTCGCCCGGCGCGTCTGCGGCGATTTCCAGCAGCACGTCGCCGGGGCGCACGATGTCGCCGGGCTCCACGCCGCGGGTCAGCACGGTGCCGGCCACGGTGGCGCGGATCACCGCGCGCGCCAGCGCGGCGTCGGCGGCAGCCAGCTCCTCGCGCGCCTGCGCCTCGCGGGCACCGCCGCCGGCCAGCGCGTCCACCGCCAGCCGCGCCTGTTCGGCCGCGGCGCGCGCGGCCACCACGGCCTGCGCCGCCTGCTCCACGCTTTCGCGCGCCACCAGCTGGCGCTCGCCCAGGTCGCGCCGGCGCGCGTAATCGCGTTCGGCCTGGGCCAGCTGCGCCCGCGCCTGGCGCAGGCGGGCTTCGGCGTCGGGGCGTTCGGCCTGGCGCAGCGCGGCCAGCGCGGCGCGGGCCTGGTCGCGGCGAGCCTCCAGGTCGCGCGCGCGCAGCACCACCAGCACGTCGCCCGGCGCCACCCGGTCGCCGTCCATCACCCGGCGCTCCAGCACCAGCCCGGTGATTTCGGCGCCGACCTGCACCCGCGACGGCGCGGCCACGCGGCCGGTGGCCACCACGTTCTGCACCAGCGGGCCGGAGGACACCTCGTATCCGGGCAGGACCGGGCCGCGCAGCGCCGACATTCCCCAGGCCGCCAGCAGCAGGGCCGCCACCACCGCGGCGGCGAGCCAGGCTGTGCGGCGCGAGAGGGCGAAGGGCATGGCGGTTGGTCCGGCGGCGCGATCCCGCATTCTTGCCCAAAAAGGCGAGCGGGTTCAGCGCGGCGTCGGCCGGCGCGCCATCCCCCGCGCGCTAGCGGAAGTTGCAGCTGGTGCCCGCCCACATCGCGTCGATGCGGGCATCGGGTCCTGCGCCGTCCAGCAGGCCGAACAGGTCGCCGGCGGCGAACTCCTGGCCGAGCGTGCTCGCGCGGACCTCGGCCGCGTAGGCGGCTTCGAGTTCGCGGCGGGTGCTGCCCACGCCGATGCCGGCCATCGTCGCCGGGCCGGCACTGGCGCCGGCCGCCGCGCCGCGCGCGAGGCTCCAGCCCACGAAGCGGCCGTCCTGGCCCATCACCGTGAGGCCGTCCGGCCAGGTGGCCATGTCGATCTGGCCGGCGCCGCATTCGCCGTTGCGCCCGCGCTGCGGCGCGGCGCCGCCGCGGGTCCGGGACACCGCCTTGATCGCCTGCGCGGCCGGTGCGCCGAACAGCAGGTGGCGCACGCTGCCGCGTTCGCTGACGAAATCCAGCCCTTCGCCCGACAGCGCCAGCGACACCTGGGCGACCGGCGCGCCCGGCGCGGCAGGCGGCGCGGGTGCTGCCTCCGGCAGCGGCGCGCCCGGCGCCGGCGCCGGAGGCTGGACGGGGGCCGGATCGGCCGGGGCGGGCGTGCGCGTGCAGGCGGCGAGGGCGGCGGCCAGGGCGCAGGCCAGGAGCGGGGTGGGGCGCATCGGCAGGCCTCCATCGGGCGGTCGGGGGATGCGGCGCCGGGTGGGCCGCGCCCCATGGTCGCAGGACCGGGTCGCGCGTGCGCTCAGTCCCGGTCCGGCGCGCCCAGCGGGAAGTAGTGGCGGTAAGGCCGTGCTTCGTCCACCGCGCGACTGAACGAGGGGCGCGCCAGCAGCCGTTCGCGGTAGGCGCGGACGTGGGCGAAGCGCGGGCCGATGGGGTGGGTCCAGTCGGCGTAGAACAGGAACGGCGCGGCGCCGCAGTCGGCCAGGCTGAAGGCCTCGCCGGCGGCCCAGGTGCGGCCGGCCATGCGCCGGTCCAGCCAGGCGTAGGCCTTGTCCAGCAGTTCGCCGGCCTCGCGCACGCCGTGCGGGTCGCGGCTGCCTTCCGGGCGCAGGGCGTCGTAGACGAATTTCTGCTGTGGCGTGGCGATGTAGTTGTCGAAGAAGCGGTCCAGCATCCGCACCTCGACCGCGGCGTCGCCGTCGGCCGGCAGCAGCCGCACCGGCCCCCGGTGGTGCAGCTGCAGGTGTTCGATGATGCAGCTGGCTTCCAGCACGGTGCGGCCGCCGTCCACCAGCACCGGGAAGCGCCGGATCGGCCACAGCGCGGCCAGTTCGGCGCCGTTGCCGCCTTCCTCCAGGTGGCGGTACTCGAACGGCGTGTCGTTTTCGTACAGGGCCACCAGCACCTTCTGGCAGTAGGAAGAGAACGGGTGGGCATACAGGCGCGGCGGGGCGGCGGTCATGCGGGTCTCCTGCGGGGGTGTCCAGTGTCGACGAACGGGCGGGGCCGGGATCGACACCGGCGCCCCGGCCGGCCGCGGCGCGGGCCAGGCGCCGGGGGATCAGGCACTCTGTCGCCCCGATCCGCCGCCGCGGCGGCCG
>CAMLJA010000124.1 GCA_946480065.1 uncultured Thermomonas sp.
AGCGCCTCGCCCAGTTCCAGCACCATCAGGTCGCGCGCGGCGATCCCGCCGGCCAGCAGCGCGCCCGTGATCGCGCCGGTGCCGCCGCCGAGCTCGATCACCCGCCGCGCAGCGGGCGGCAATTCGGCCAGCATCGCCGCGGCCAGGCCGTGGCTGGATGGCGCGACCGCGGCTACCCGCCGCGGACTGCGCAGCCACTGCCCGACGAAGCGCAGCCAGTCGGGCAGGCGGCGGTTCACATCCGCGCCGGGTCGATGCGGACCAGCCGCCAGGTCCGGTGGATGCGCGGATTGCGGGCGAAATCCGGCGGGATGGTGGAGGCGCTGATGTCCTCCACCCGCGCGAACCCGGCCAGCGCCGCCTCGTCCAGCCGGAAGCGGCGGAAGTTGTTGCTGAAGTAGAGCGCCCCGCCCGGCGCCAGCCGCGCCACCGCCGCGCGCAGCAGGCGCACGTGGTCGCGCTGCACGTCGAAGTCGTCGGCGCGTTTGGAATTGGAGAAGGTGGGCGGGTCGCAGAAGATCACGTCATATTCGCCGTCGTCGGCTTCCAGCCATTTCAGCGCATCGGCCTGCGCGATGCGGTGGCGGATGCCGCCGATGCCGTTGCCGCGCAGGTTGTCGGCCAGCCATTCCAGATAGGTCGCCGACAGGTCCACGCTGGTGGTCTGCGCCGCGCCCTGCACCGCCGCCTGCACGGTGGCCACGCCGGTGTAGCAGAACAGGTTGAGGAAGCGCTTGCCGCGCGCCTCCAGCGCCATCCGCGCGCGCAGCGGGCGGTGGTCGAGGAACAGGCCGGTGTCGAGGTAATCGAAGAGGTTGACCTGCAACTTCGCCGCGCCCTCCTCCACCGTGAGGAACTCGCCGCGATGGTCGAAATGGCCGTACTTGGAACCGCCCTTGCCGGTGCTGCGGGTCTTCAGCGCCACCCGCTCGCGCGGCACGCCGAACACCTCGCGCACCGCCAGCAGCAGGTCGTTGAGGCGCTTGCGCGCGGTGGCTTCGGGGATGTCGCGCGGCGCGGCGTATTCCTGCACGTGCAGCCAGGCCTCGCCATCGACCGTCATGTAGACATCGACGGCGCAGGCGTATTCGGGGATGTCGGCATCGTAGGCGCGGAAGCAGGCCACCTGCTCCTGCTGCCGCCAGCGCGCCAGCTTGTCGAGGTTCTTGCGGATGCGGTTGGCGACCATCTGCGCGCCTTCCGGAAGCGCGCGTTTCTCCGCGCCCTCGCGCTGCGGCGGCGCGATCGGGTCGACCGCGATCAGGCTGCATTCGATCGCGCCGTTGAACACCTGGTAGCGCTTGCTCGCCCGCAGCCCGGTGGCGCGCGCCAGCTCGAAATCGCCGCACAGCAGGGCCGCGCGCCACTGCGGCGCCGCGCGCTTCAGCGCGTCGCCCAGCGCGCGGTACAGCGCCGGGTCGGCGGCCAGGCGGGCGTCGTAGGGCGGATTGCAGACCACCACGCCGCGCGGGTTCTGCATCGGCGCGAGATCCGCGATGTCGCGGACGGAGAAGCCGATGGCGTCGTCCACGCCCGCGGCCTGCGCGTTCTCGTGCGCGGCGCGGATGGCGTGCGGGTCCGCGTCGCTGCCGTGGAAGCAAGGGCGCAGCGCGGCGCGGCCCCGCGCCTCGCGGGCAATGGCGTCCACCCGCAGCCCGGCCCAGGCATCGGCGTCGAACCCAATCCAGCGCGTCGGCGGCGCCTCGCCGTGGCGGCGCAGCCCGGGCGCCACGTCGGCGGCCATCAGCGCGCCCTCGATCAGCAGCGTGCCGCTGCCGCACATCGGGTCGAGGAGGTCGCCGCCATCGGCGTACGCCTGCGGCCAGCCGGCGCGCAGCAGCACCGCGGCGGCCACGGTTTCCTTCAGCGGCGCCGCGCCCTGCACGCGCCGCCAGCCGCGGCGGTGCATGGGCCCGCCGGACAGGTCGATGGACAGCGTGGCGCGGCCCTTGCGGACGACCAGGTTGATGCGGACGTCCGGCGACTCCACGTCCACGTCCGGCCGCTGGCCGGTGCTGGCGCGCAGGGTGTCGACCACCGCGTCCTTCACCCTCTGCGCGGCGTAGCGCGCGTGGGTGATGGCGCTGCCGGAGACGTGCGCGTCGATGGCGAAGGTGTGGCTGGGCGAGAGATGGCGCGTCCAGTCCACCGCGGCCGCGCCAGCGTAGAGCGCGTGTTCGTCGGCGCACTCGAACTCGGCGATCGGCCACAGGATGCGGCTGGCCAGCCGCGACCACAGGACCGCGCGCTGGGCGTCCGCCAGGCTGCCCTCGACGTTGGCGCCGGCGATCGTGGCGGTGGCGTGCGCGCAGCCGAGCGCGACCAGCTCGTCGGCCAGCAGGTATTCCAGGCCCTTGCCGCAGGAAGCGAAGAATTTCATGGGTGAAGAGTTCTATCGTAGGAGCGCACCGCAGGGGCGCGATCCGTCGTCCGGCAAGTGGAGACGGGCATCAGCGCAAGTCACCGAGCAGCGCGGCGAACGCCTCGGCGCTGGCCTGCACGTGGTCGGACAGGCGGTGCGAATCGTCCACCAGCAGCAGCCGGGCGCTGCGCGCGGCGGCCCAGTCCACCACCTGCGCGGCGGGAATCAGCTCGTCGTGCCAGCCGTGGACGACCGACGTCGGCACCGCGGCCGCGGGCATCGGCGGCGCGCCCTGCATCACCACCGGCGGCGCCATCAGGAACAGGCCGGCCACCGGCACCTGCAGCGACACGTGGCCGCTGATGTAGGCACCCAGGCTGGAGCCGGCCAGCACCAGCGGACCGCGCGCGGCGGCCGCCTGCGCCAGCGCCAGCAGGCGCGCGATGCGCGCCGGCACGTCGCCCAGCGGGGTGACCCCGCGGCGGGCGTCGAGGTCGGTGTAGTCGGGGCGTTCGTGGGTCCAGCCCAGGCGCCCGGCCACCTCGGCCAGCGCGGTCACCTTGCCGGCGTCGGGGCCGCTTTCGAAGCCGTGCGAGAGGATGCAGTGGCCGTTCATGCCGCCACCAAAGCGTCGCCGACGCGCAGCGTGCCGCCCTCGAGGATCCGCGCGCACAGCCCGCCCATGCCGCGCATCGCGTTGTAGCCGCCGGCACCGAGCGCGGCCTCCATGCGCGAGCACGGGTCGCATTCGCCGGTGCCCTCCAGCAGCACGTCGCCGATGCGGAAGCGGCGGCCCATCAGCGCGAGCAGCGGGATCCCCGACACCAGCAGGTTGCGGCGCAGCGTGGGCGCCGCGACCGACGCGTGGCCGGACAGCGCGGCGATGGCCGGCAGGTGCTCGGCCTGCAGCAGGGTCACCCCGCGCTTGCCGCTCGCACTGCGGTAGCGGTCCCCGGCCAGCCCGGCGCCGGCGCGCGCCTCGGCCTCGTCGACCGCCCGCATGGCCGCGCCGCGGGCGGGGCGCAGTCCCATCCATTCCACCCGGCCGGCGCGCGGGAAGGTGCCGAACAGGCGGCCGAGTTCGGAATCGGGAGGGGGCTGCTGCATCCGCGAATGCTAGCATCGGGCCATGCCCGCACCGCCGATCAGACGCGATCCGCTGCCCTATGCCGAGGCGCTTGCGGCGCGGGACCCGGCCGACGTGGACACGGTGGTAATCCATTGCACCGAACTGCCCGACTTGGCCACCGCGCGCGCCTGGGGCGAACGCGTGCTGTACCCCGCGAGCGGGACCGGCAACAGCGGCCACTACTACATCGACCGCGACGGCACGATCCACGAATACGTGCCGGTCGCGCGCACCGCCCACCACACCCGCGGCTGGAACCCGCGCAGCATCGGGATCGAACTGGTCAACACCGGCCGCTTCCCCGACTGGCTGGATTCGCGCCGGCAGGCGATGGACGAGCCCTACACCGAGGCCCAGGTGGCGTCCCTGGTGGCGCTGCTGCTGGACCTGCACGCGCGGCTGCCGGGGCTGGCGCAGGTCGCCGGGCACGAGGACCTGGACCGCGACGAGGTGGCGGCCAGCGACGATCCCGCGCGGCGCGTCCGCCGCAAGCGCGACCCGGGCCCGCTGTTCCCCTGGGAGGCGGTGCTGGCGGCGGTGCCGCTGCGGCGGATCGCCGCGCCGGGGCCCGCGGCGCCTTAGAATCCGCGCATGACCCAGCCCGTTTCCGAACTGATCGAACTGCTCTCGCTGGAGCGGCTCGAGGACAACCTGTTCCGCGGCCAGAGCCGCGACATCGGCACCAAGTACGTGTTCGGCGGCCAGGTGCTGGGGCAAGCGCTGTCGGCGGCGCAGGCGACCATGACCGAGCCGCGCGCCGCGCATTCGCTGCACGCCTACTTCCTGCGCGCCGGCGACATCGAGGCGCCGATCGTCTACGACGTGGACCGCACCCGCGACGGCGGCAGCTTCTCGGTGCGCCGGGTCACCGCGATCCAGCACGGCAAGGTGATCTTCTTCTGCGCGGCCTCGTTCCAGGAAACCGAGCCCGGCGCCGAGCACCAGCTGTCGATGCCGGAGGTGCCGCGCCCGGAGGACATCGAGCCGGCGCCCGCCATCCCGCCGGAGAAGATGGCGCTGCTGCCCACCAAGGTCCAGCGCTGGCTGGACCGGCAGGGCCCGTTCGAGTTCCGCCACGTCTACCCGCGCGACGAACTCAACCCGCCCAAGCGCCCGCCCTACCAGCACGTCTGGTTCCGGCTGGCGGAGAAGGTGGGCGACGCGCCCGAGCTGCACCGCGCGCTGCTGGCCTACGCCAGCGATTTCCACCTGCTGGGCACGGCGACCTTCCCGCACGGCATCAGCTACTACCAGCCGGACGTGCAGATGGCCTCGCTGGACCACGCGCTGTGGTTCCACCGCCCGTTCCGGGCCGACGAATGGCTGCTCTACAGCATCGACAGCCCCAGCGCGCAGGGTTCGCGCGGGCTGGCGCGCGGGCTGGTGTTCGACCGCGGTGGCCGGCTGGTGGCGAGCACCGCGCAGGAAGGCCTGATCCGGGTGGTCCCGCACGGCGCCGCGCCATGAGGCAGGTGTTCGCCAGCGCGCGGCTGGAAAACGTGGAGGCGGTGGCCGGGCTGCTGCGCGCGGAAGGCATCGAGGTCAAGATCAGCGACGGCCGCTCCTACCGCGGCAACCGCCGCGGCACCTTCAGCTATCGCGACGGCGGCGGCCCGCAGCCCGCGGTCTGGGTGGTGCGCGCCGAGGACCAGCCGCGCGCGCGCCAGCTGCTGCGCGACGCCGGCCTGCTGGAGAGCACCCGTGCCGGCGGCAGCAGCTTCCTGCCGCTGCCGGCGCCGGAGGCGTCGCGCACCGAGGCCACCGCGCGCAATCCGCTGCGGCTCAAGCTCGGGCTGCTGGCGCTGATCGCGCTGGTCGGCGCGATGATCGTGTTCGCCAGCCGCCAGCCCGGGCCGAACGCGCCCAAGCCCTCGGTGGCCAGCCAACCGGCACGTCCTGTCGCCCCCATGGTGGTGCCGCTCGCGGGGGAGGCGCTGGAGGAATACCGCGCGCCGGTGCCCACCGCGCTGGCGCGGCTGCTGGTCGAACGCGCGCTGGCCGAACGCGCGCCCGCTCAGGCCTGCGTGGCGATCGACGGCGCCGACCCCGCCACCGGCTTCCTGCCGTCGCTGGCGGCCGGCAAGAGCGCCGTGTTCGCCGCGTCCGCCTGCCCCGGCCCGGACGCCTACGCCATCGCGGTGCAGGATTACCGGACCGACGGCAGCGGGCGCGGCCGGGTGTCGCTGCTGCTGGACGGGGCGCCGCCGCGGCTGCTCGACGTGGAGCGGGACGGTACCCGCTGGCGGGTGCTGGGCGAGGCGGCGTCCCCCTGAAGGAACGCCCGGCATGCCGGGCGTTCCTTGCTCCGATCGCGGTTCAGCGCCTGGGGGCGCCGCGGCCGTGGCCGGCCATCGCCGGCATGGCCTCGAGCTCGGCCTTCACCACCACCCCGTCGTGGTTCGCGTCCAGGCGGTCGAACGCCGCCCCGGCGCGCTCGCGGCGTGCGGCATCGTCCAGCCCGCGCCCGCCCGCGGCTTGCTTGCCCGCGTGCGCACCGCCGGCATGGGCCTGCCGCCCCGCCAGGAACTCGTCGCGGGTGAGCCTGCCGTCCCTGTCGGCATCGGCGCCGGCGAAGAACGCATCGCGCTGCTGCCGCATCCGCAGCTGCATGTCGGCGCGGTCCAGGTAGCCGTCCTTGTTCATGTCCATCGC
>CAMLJA010000125.1 GCA_946480065.1 uncultured Thermomonas sp.
GCCCAGCCGCGCGCGCCCGCGGCTGCCGCGCAGCAGCGCGACGCCCAGCGCGGCCGGCGGCTGCGCCAGCGCCGCCAGCAGCGCGGCCGGCGGGCCGCCGAACCAGCACGCGCCGGCCAGCGCCATCCCGGCCAGCAGCAGCGGCAGGCCGGTGGCAGCGCGGGATTCAGGCATCGGTGCCCCAGTCGTCGCTCATGGGGTCATCCACGCTGGGCGGGAACTGCACGTGGAAGCCGCGATCGACCAGGTTGGCGCGGACCACGTCGGGGTTCTCGCGCGCCAGCCGGCGGCCGGGGGCCAGGTCCACCTGCAGCACGAACTGCAGCGGGCCCAGCTGCGCGCGCAGCGGATCGGGCAGGCGCGCGCCGTCGTCGCGCGCGGCGAGGTAGACGTAGGTGTCGGCCTTTTTCAGGCTCTTGTAGACGAAGGCAAGCATCGCGCCGTCCGCGAGGAATGCAGCGATTGTGCGGGAAAGCGGCAGGCGACGGAACCGCCGAAGGCGACCTTCGGCACGGGCGCGCCGGCGGGCCCCTGCTACGCTGCCGCGATCCATTCGCCGGGACCCGCCATGCGCTTCGCTCCGCTCGCCTTCGCCTTCCTGCTGACCGCGTTCGCCGCCCGCGCCGGCGAACCCATCACCCTGGCGCAGGCGATGGCCGACCCGGACTGGATCGGCCCGCCGGTGGAAACGATGTGGTGGCGCTGGGACGGCCAGGCCGCGCAGTACCTGCTCAAGCGCGCCGGCAGCGGCATCCGCGACACCTGGCAGGTGGACGCCGCGGGCGGCGCGCCGGTGCGGCTGGATGGCGCCGCGCGCGCCGGCCTGGACGCGCCCGGCGCGGTGCTGGACGCGGCCGGCAACCGCGCCGCGTTCGTCCGCAACGGCGACGTGTTCGTGCGCGACCTGCGCGGCGGCGGCCTGCAGCAGCTCACCCGCGGCAACGACGACGCCGGCCGCCTGCAGTGGAGCCGCGACGGCGCCCTGGTGTGGCGTGCCGGCGGCGACTGGTACCGCTGGGACGGCCGGCTGGTGGCGCAGGCCGCGGTGCTCAAGGCCGAGGACGCGCCGGGCGCGCCGGCCGCCGCGGACGACCTGCGCGCGCGCCAGCTGCGGCTGATCGAGACCCTGCGCGAGGACCGCGAGCGCCGCGACGCCGCCCGCGTGCAGGACCGCACCTGGCGCGACGCCGACCCCACCCGCGCGCCGGCGCCGGTCTACCTGGGCAGCGGCGTGGAGATCGTGGATTCGGCGCTGTCGCCCGACGGCCGCTGGCTGCTGGTCGCCACCACCGCCAAGGGCGCGGATGGGGGCCGGGCCGGCAAGCTGCCGCGCTACGTCACCGAGTCCGGCTACGAGGAGACCGAGGAGGCGCGCACCCGCGTGGGCCGCAACGACCCGCTGCCGCAGGCCCTGTGGCTGGCCGAGGTGGCCACCGGCAAGGTGCGCGAAGTCGGCTTCGATCCGCTGCCCGGGATCGCCGTCGACCCGCTGGCGGCGCTGCGCAAGGCCGCGGGCAAGCCCGCGCTGGAGGGCAACCGGCCGGTGCAGGTAGCCACCAGCGGCGACAACGGCGACGCCGCCACCCTGCGCTGGCGCGACGACGGCGGCGACGCCGCGGTGATGGTGCGCGCGATCGACAACAAGGACCGCTGGATCGCCACCCTCGACCTGGCCGGCGCGCGGCTGCGGCCGCGCCACCGCCTTCACGACGACGCCTGGATCAACTGGAGCTTCAACGACTTCGGCTGGCTGCCCGACGGCAGCCTGTGGTACCTGTCCGAGGAGGACGGGTTCTCGCACCTGTACGCGCTCCAGGGCGACGCGCGCCGGCAGCTGACCGACGGCCGCTGGGAAACCTCGCAGGTGGCGCCATCGCGCGACGGCGGCACCTTCTACTTCCTCTGCAACCGCGACCGCCCGGTGGACTACGAGGTCTGCAGCGTGCCCGCCCGCGGCGGGCAGGTGCGCGAGCTGACCGCGCTGGACGGCGTGGAGGACTTCGCGCTGTCGCCCGACGGAACCCGGCTGCTGGTGCGCCATTCCGCCGCCTACCTGCCGCCGCAGCTCGCGGTGGTCGACGCCGCCGGCGGCCCCGCGCGCGCGCTCACCGACACCCGCAGCGCCGACTTCAAGGCGCGCGACTGGATCCAGCCGCAGAGCGTGCAGGTGCCCAGCAAGCACGGCGCCGGCACCATCTGGGGCAAGTTCTACGGGCCGGCGACGCCGGAGCCGGGCAAGAAATACCCGGTGGTGATGTTCGTGCACGGCGCCGGCTACCTGCAGAACGCCGAGCTGCGCTGGCCCGACTACTTCCGCGAGCAGATGTTCCACAACCTGCTGGTGGACGAGGGCTACGTCGTCCTCGACCTGGACTACCGCGCCTCCGAGGGTTACGGCCGCGACTGGCGCACCGCGATCTACCGCTGGATGGGCAAGCCCGAGCTGGAGGACTACCTGGACGGACTGGACTGGGTGGTCGCCAACAAGCAGGGCGACCGCGAGCGCGCCGGCATCTACGGCGGCAGCTACGGCGGCTTCATGACCTTCGTCGCGCTGTTCAAGGCGCCGGGCGTGTTCAAGGCGGGCGCCGCGCTGCGCCCGGTCAGCGACTGGTCGCAGTACAACCACGAATACACGTCCAACATCCTCAACACGCCGGAACTCGACCCCGAGGCCTACAAGCGATCCAGCCCGATCGAGTTCGCCGACGGCCTGCAGGACCGCCTGCTGATCGCCCACGGCATGATCGACGACAACGTGTTCTTCAAGGACTCGGTGATGCTGGCGCAGAAGCTGATCGAACTGCGCAAGGACAAGTGGGAGATCGCCCCGTATCCGCTGGAGCGGCACGGCTTCACCCATCCGGACAGCTGGTACGACGAGTACCGCCGCATCCACGAGCTGTTCGACACCACGCTGAAGCCGTAATGGGCGAGGCCGCGCTGCCGCCGTCGCTGGATCCCGCGCAGCTGCCGCGAGCCTTGCCCGGCGTCCGCCACTGGTTCCGCTACCCGCTGCACCGCCACGACTTCCATCCCCTGCGCGCGCCGCCGGCGCAGCGGCTGCTGGGCTACTACAGCGCCAAGCCGCTGTACGGACGCCTGGACGCGCAGGGGCGGGTGGACCGCAGCGCCGGCTTCGACGGCCGCATCGCCGGGGTGTTCGTGCCCTCGCCCGCGCGCTCGTGGGCGCAGGCGGAGCTGTTCTTCGCGCGGATGCCGAAGCGGGACGTCGCCCGCGCCGACGGCAAGCGCAACTGGCCGGCGATCCATGCCGCCGCCGAGCGCGCGCTGCTGCGCGCCCGCGGCTAGCGCTGCAGGATCGCCACCACGCCCATGCCGCCGGCGGTGCAGATGCTGACCAGGCAGCGGCCGCCGCCGCGCTGCTTGAGCTCCTTGGCGGCGGTCGCGACGATGCGCGCGCCGGTGGCGGCGAACGGGTGGCCGGTGGCCAGCGACGAACCGTTGGGATTGATCCTGGCCGGGTCGATCCGGCCCATCGGCGCCGCGCGGCCCAGCCGGTCGCGGCAGTAGGCCTCGTCCTCCCACGCGCGCAGCGTGCACAGCACCTGCGCGGCGAACGCCTCGTGGATCTCGTAGAAGTCGAAATCCTGCAGCGCCAGGTTGTTGCGCGCCAGCATCTCCGAGACCGCCACCGTGGGCGCCATCAGCAGGCCCTCGCCGTGCACGAAGTCCACCGCGGCCGCCTGCGCGTCCACCAGGTGGCACAGCACCTCGTGCCCGTGCGCGGCGGCCCATTCGTCGGTGGACAGCAGGCAGGCGGCGGCGCCGTCGGTGAGCGGGGTGGAGTTGCCGGCGGTCAGGGTGCCGCGGCCGGAGGTCTTGTCGAACGCCGGCTTCAGCGTGGCCAGCTTCTCGATGCTGGTGTCGGGGCGCAGGATGTTGTCGCGCGCCACGCCGCGGAAGCTCACCACCAGGTCGTCGAAGAAGCCGCGCGCGTAGGCCGCGGCCAGCTTGTGGTGCGAGGCCGCCGCCAGCTCGTCCTGCGAATCGCGCGAGATGTGCCATTCCTTGGCCATGTCCTCGCAGTGCTGGCCCATCGACTTGCCGGTGCGCGGCTCGGCCACGCCGGGGAAGTCGGGCTTGAGCTCGGCCAGGCGGAAGCCGCGGAACGCCGCCAGCTTGTCCTTCGTGGTCCTGGCCGCCGCGGCCTGCAGCAGCCGCCGGCGCAGGGCCTGGCCGTACACGATCGGCACGTCCGAGGTGGTGTCGGAACCGCCGCCGATGCCGGCCTCGATCTGCCCGGTGGCGATCTTGCCGGCGATGTGGACGATCGTGTCCAGCGAGGTGCCGCAGGCGCGCTGCAGGGTGATGCCCGGGGTCAGCGGCGACAGCCCCGACGACAGCGCGGCCTCGCGGCCGAGGTTCCAGTCCGACGAGTGCTTGATCACCGCGCCCATCGCCACTTCGCCCAGCTGCTGCCCGTGCAGGCCGTACTTCTCCACCAGCGCGCCCAGCGTGCGCACCGACATGCCCAGGTTGCCGACGTCGGCATAGGCCGTGTTCTGCCGGCAGAACGGGATGCGGACGCCGCCGAGGATGGCGACAGGACGACCATGCTGCATGGATCACCTCGTGCTGGCCCGCGCGCGGGCGCGATTCATCGATAATCGCAGTGTAGCGCCGCCCCCTCGAGCCCGGACTCCACATGCCGTCCACGCCTGCCGCCACCGCACCCGAACCCGCGTTCCTGGGCGTCCTGGCGCTGGAATTGCGCGACGGGCAGCCGCCGCGCCGCGCCGCGCTGGACGCCGATGCCGCCGGCGATGCCGCCGCACTGCTGGGGCGCGGCTTGGCCGCGCTGGTGCCGGCCGTGGCCGGCTGCGACCTGGCCCTGCTCGGCGCCCACTTCGACCCGGCCGAAGCGCTGCGCCCGGGCTGGCCGCTGCACCGGCGCGCGCTGGAACTGCTGCAGCGCGCGCCCGGCAAGGGCCACGGCGCGCGCATGGTCGGCTTCGGCGCCGACGCGCGCGGCGCGGTGCCGCTGCCGCTGCAGTGCGATCCCGCGCTGGCCGGCGGCGGGCTGCGGGTGCTGCCGTTCGCGCTGCGCGGCGACGGCGTGGCCGCGGTGGCGGACGCGCTGGAGGCGGTGCTGCTGGACCGCGGCATGGCCGCCGCCGACCTGGCCCTTGCGCTGCAGGACGGGCTGGGCGCGGCGGTGGAGCATGCGCGCGTGCTGAGCCTGCACGACCTGCTGGCGATGACCGCGCTGCAGTACCGCAACGTCGGCCTGGACCCGCTGTGGTCGCTGCTGGAGGCCGCGCTGCTCGATCCCGGCGGCGAGTGCGTGCTGGACGCACCGCCGGAGCCGCTGGCGCGCTACGGCGATGGCGAGGTACGGATCGCGCTGTTGGACCCGGCGGCGTGGCGCGCGCGCAACGCCCCCGCCGGGGACGATCCCGCCCGCCTGGCGCGCGGGTTCGAACTGTTCCAGGCGCGCCAGCGCCAGTTCGCGGCGGTGCTGGCCGCGCACGGCGTGGCGGTCAACTTCGTCCACTGCGCCGACGGCGGGGCCGGCTGCCTGCGCTGAGCCGGGTCAGCGCACCACGCGGATGACGCCGCAGGCGACGCGCGCGCCGGCGTTGCCGGACGGCTGGCTGGCGTAGTCGTCGGCCACCGCGTGGACCACGATCGCGCGGCCGGCGATATCGTTGGCGGCGCCGCCGCCCAGGGTGACCCCGGACACGTGCGCATCCACCTTCGCCACGCCGTTGGCATCGGCCACCAGGTTGTCGGCATCGCCGGCGTGGTGGGCGCCGTGCCCGGCGCGGCCGTGCGGTTGCCCGGCCGGATTGAAGTGGCCGCCCGCGCTGCTGGCGTCGGCGGCGCTGCAGTCGCCCTTCTCGTGGATGTGGAAGCCGTGCTGGCTGCCCGGCGACAGCCCGCCGACCTCGCCGCGCAGGTGCACGCCGTCGCCCATCGGCACGATCTGCAGCCGTCCGCTGACCAGGCTGCCGGAGGCGGCGGCCAGGTTGACCTCGGCGGCGCGCGCGGCGCTGGCCGCGGCGCGCGTCGGGGCGGCGGCCGGGGGCGGCGCGCTGGCGCAGGCGTATCTCCTAATAACAAACCATAAGCCAATCGCAACAAATACGATTGAAAAGAATG
>CAMLJA010000126.1 GCA_946480065.1 uncultured Thermomonas sp.
CCGACATCCTGCTTGCCATCCAGAACGCCGCCCGCGGGGCCGACCGGCCAGCCACTGCCCGCCTGCTGGCGGTGTCCAAGACCCGCCCGGCCGCCGATGTCGCCGCGCTGGCCGCGCAGGGGCAGCGCGCGTTCGGCGAAAACTACGTTCAGGAGGCGCTGCCCAAGATCGCCGCCCTGCGGCCCCTGGGGCTGGAGTGGCACCTGATCGGCTACCTGCAGTCGAACAAGGCGCGCGAGGCCGCGGCGGCGTTCGACTGGGTGCAGACGGTCGACCGCGCCAAGCTGGTGGACGCGCTGGCCCGGCACCGGCCGGCCGATGCCGCGCCGCTGAACGTGCTGGTGCAGGTGAACATCGACGACGAGGCCGGCAAGCACGGCTGCCGCCCGGAGGAGGTGGCCGCGCTGGCCGACGCGATCGCCGCGCAGCCCCGGCTGCGCCTGCGCGGGCTGATGGCGATCCCGGCGCCGCATCCCGACATGGCCCGCCGGCGCGCCGCGTTCCAGGCGATGTCGGCGCTGTTCGACGCCACTGCCGCCCACCATCCGGGCGTGGACACGTTGTCGATGGGAATGAGCGAGGACTACGTGGCGGCGATCGAGGAAGGTGCGACGATGGTGCGCATCGGCAGCGCGCTGTTCGGCGCGCGCCCCCCCAGGCAGGAGGAATCCAAGGCATGAACGATTCGGTCGCCTTCATCGGCGGGGGCAACATGGCCCGCAGCCTGATCGGCGGGCTGGTCGCGCGCGGCCGGGCGCCCGCCGCGATCCGCGTGGCCGAACCGGTGGCGGCGCTGCGCGACGCGCTGCGCGCCGACTTCGGGGTGGCGGTGTTCGAGGACGGCGCGCAGGCGGTGGACGGCGCCGGCACCTGGGTGCTGGCAACCAAGCCGCAGGTGCTGCGCGGGGTCTGCGAGGGCCTGGCGCCGCAGGCACAGGCCGCGCGCCCGCTGGTGGTCTCGATCGCCGCCGGCATTACTGCCGCGCAGCTGGAGCGCTGGCTGGGCGGCGAGGTCGCGGTGGTGCGGACGATGCCCAACACCCCCGCCCTGCTCGGCGCCGGCGTGACCGGCCTGTTCGCCAGCGCGCGGGTGGACGCGGCCGGCCGGCAATTGGCGGACGCCCTGCTCGGCGCCGCCGGCAGGACGGTCTGGATCGACGACGAGGCGCAAATGGACGCGGTCACCGCCGTGTCCGGCAGCGGTCCGGCCTACGTGTTCCTGCTCGCCGAGGCCTTGGTCGACGCCGCCGTCGCCGAGGGCTTGCCGGCCGATGCCGCGCGCACCCTGGCGCTGCAGACGGTGCTGGGCGCGGCGCGCATGCTCACCGAGTCGGATGTGGACGCCGCCGAGCTGCGCCGGCGCGTCACCTCGCCCGGCGGCACCACCCAGGCCGCACTCGAGGCATTCGAGGCCGGCGGCTTCCGCGCCCTGGTCGCATCCGCCGTGCACGCCGCGCGCGTACGCGGAGGCGAACTGTCCGCCGCCAACGATCGAGGTGACCGATGAACCCTCCCGCCCGCCCGTCCCTGCTTCGTGCGCTCCTGCTCGGCTCCCTGCTGCTGGGCACGGCCTGCAATCGCGACCAGCCGGTGCGCGCGGCCACCCCGCATGCGTCCCCCGCCGCGAGCGCCAGCGTCGGCGGCGCGGTGCTGCAGGCATCGCCGGTGGCGCTGGCCGACCTGAATCCGTCGGTGGCCCGCCAGTACGGCATCGCCGCCGGCCAGCAGGGCGTGCTGCTGCTGGTGACCGTGCGCGACCCCGCCGGCAACGCCATCGACCCGGGCGACCTGCAGCTGGACGCGCGCGCGGCGGTGCTGCCGGAGCCGGCGCGCCCGCTCGCGCTGCGGCCCATCCGCACGAACGGGCTGCCCGACTACATCGGGGTGGTGGACGCGACGCCGCCCGCCAGCGTGCAGTTCAGCCTGGTCGCCACCCGCAACGGCGCGCGCGCCGACATCGCCACCACCGCGGAACTCTATCCGCGCTGACCGGCCGCGGCGTCGGCCGCGGCCCACGCCTGGACGATGCGGGCGATCGCGGCCACCCCGTCGGTCAGCGCGGCGGGGCCGGGCTGCAGGATGAGCGGCGACTTGACCTCGTGCAGCTGGCCGTCGCGCACCGCCGGGATGGCGTGCCAGCCCGGTCGCGCGGCGACCTTCTCCGGCCGGAACTTCTTGCCGCACCAGCTGCCGAGGATGATGTCCGGCGCGCGCCGGACCACCTCGCTTGCGTCCTCCAGGATGCGCGCCTTCGCCAGCGGCTCGACCGCGCGCTCCGGGAAGATGTCGTCGCCGCCGGCGATGCGGACCAGCTCGGCCACCCAGCGGATGCCGGTGATCGGCGGCTCGTCCCATTCCTCGAAATAGACCCGGGGCCTGCGCGGCAGCGATGCGGCCTCGCGTTCGATGGCGTCCAGCCCGCGCCGCAGCTCGTCCGCATACGCTTCCGCACGCGCGCCGGCGCCGACCAGCGCGCCCAGCCGGCGCACGTAGTCGAGGATGCCGTCGACGCTGCGGTGGTTGCTGATCCACACCTCCACGCCGCGGCGGATGAGCTCGGCGGCGATGTCGGCCTGGATGTCGGAGAAGCCGACCACGAAATCCGGTTCGAGCTTCAGGATCTCGTCGATCTTCGCGCTGGTGAAGGCGCTGACCTTGGGTTTGTCCCTCCGCGCGCGCGGCGGCCGCACGGTGAAGCCGCTGATGCCGACGATGCGGTCCTGCTCGCCCAGCGCGTACAGGACCTCGGTGGGCTCCTCGGTCAGGCAGACGATGCGCCGCGGGCCAGCCGCGGCACTCACGGATACAGCATCCGCGCCGTCCAGGTGCCGTCCGTGGCCCGCTCGTGCAACTGGCGCTCGTGCAGGCGGTATTGCGCGCCGTACCAGAACTCCACCGCATGCGGCACCACCCGGAATCCCGTCCAGCGCGGCGGGCGCGGCACCTCGCGGCCTTCGAATTCGGCCTCGAACTTCGCCAACCGCGCCTCGAAGGTCTCGCGCGCGTCCAGCGTCTCGGACTGCCGGGACGCCCACGCGCCCAGCTGGCTGCCGCGCGGACGGCTGGCGAAATAGGCATCGGCCTCGTCGTCGGACACCACCTCCACCGCGCCTTCGATCCGCACCTGCACGCCGTCGCGCACGCGCGGCCAATGGAACAGCAGCGCCGCGCGCGGATTGGCCTGCAACTCGTGGCCCTTGCGGCCGTCGAGGTGGGTGTAGAAGACGAAGCCGCGGGCGTCGTGGGCCTTCAGCAGCACCGTGCGCGCGGAGGGCCGGCCGTCGGGCGTGGCCGTGGCCAGGGTCATCGCGGTGCGGTCGGGCTCGCCGGCGGCCGCCGCCTCGTCGAACAGGGCGCGGAAGGTGGCGAGGATGGCGTCGGGCAGGGTGTCCATGCGCGCATTGTCGCGCGCCCGCGGACGCGGCGCACTCGGCTGCTAGCATGGCGCAATGCACGCCTCCGCCCACATCGTCCTGGTCGGCCCGATGGGCGCCGGCAAGACCACGCTGGGCCGGGCACTCGCGGCCCGGCTGGGGTGCGCGTTCGTGGACGTCGACGCGCGCATCGAGGCCGACGCCGCCCAGTCGATCCCGGCGCTGTTCGCCGCCGAAGGCGAAGCCGGCTTCCGCCGCCGCGAGTCGGACGCCCTGCGCGCCGTGCTGGCCGGCGCACCCGCGGTGGTCGCCACCGGCGGCGGCGCGGTGCTCGACGCCGGCAACCGGGCGGCCATGCGCGCGGCCGGCACGGTGGTGTACCTGACCCTCGATCCGGCGACCCAGCTGGCGCGGCTCGGCGGCGACACCGGCCGGCCGCTGCTGCAGACCGCCGATCCGGCCGGCACGCTGGCCGCGCTGCAGGCGCAGCGCGAGCCGCTGTACCGCGAGGCGGCGCACCTCGCGTTCGACGCCGGCGCGCTGGCGCCCGACGCCGCGGCCATCGCGCTGGCCGACCGCCTGGCCGCCCTGGAGACCTGTCCGGCATGAACGCGACGCGACGCACGGTGGAGGTGGCCGGCGCCACGCCCTACCGCATCCACATCGGGGCCGGCCTGCTCGACGATGGCGCGCTGCTGGCGGACACGCTCCGCGGCCGCCACGCGCTGCTGGTCAGCGACACCCACGTGGCGCCGCTGTACGCGGACCGGGTGGAGGCCGCGCTGCGCGCGGCGCATCCGGCGCTCCGCGTCGGCCGCCACGTCGTGCCCGCCGGCGAGGCGGAGAAGACCCTGGCCACCTTCGGCGGCGTGATCGACGCGCTCGCCGCATTGGGCGCCACCCGCGACGCCTGCGTGTTCGCGCTGGGCGGCGGCGTGGTGGGCGACATGGCCGGCTTCGCCGCCGCGTGCTGGATGCGCGGGATCGACTGCGTGCAGCTGCCCACCAGCCTGCTGGCGATGGTGGACTCCTCGGTCGGCGGCAAGACCGCGGTGGACCTGCCGCAGGGCAAGAACCTGGTCGGCGCCTTCCACCCGCCGCGCGCGGTGGTGGCCGACACCGCCACCCTGCGCACCCTGCCGCCGCGCGAGCTGCGCGCGGGGCTTGCGGAAGTGATCAAGTACGGCGCGATCGTGGATGCGCCCTTCCTCGACTGGCTGGCCGAACGCGCCGACGCCCTGCTGGCCGGCGACGCCGCCGCGCTGGCCGCGGCCATCGCCCGCAGTTGCGAACACAAGGCGGCGATCACCGCCCGCGACCCGCTGGAGCGCGGCGAGCGCGCGCTGCTCAACTTCGGCCACACCTTCGGCCACGCGATCGAGGCCGAGCAGGGCTACGGCGGCGGCCTCAACCACGGCGAGGCGGTGGCGGTTGGGATGCTGCTGGCGGCGCGGCTGTCGGCCGCGATGGGGCTGGCGTCGTGGCCCCAGGCCGAGGCCCTGCGCGCGCTGCTGCTGCGCTTCGGCCTGCCGGTGGAGCTGCCGGCCGGGCTGGTGCCGGAGGCGCTGCTGGCGCGGATGCGGCTGGACAAGAAGGCCCAGGCCGGCGGCCTGCGCTTCATCCTGTGGGAAGGCCCCGGCCGCGCGCGGGTGGCCGCCGACGTGGAGGACGCCGCGGTGCTCGGCGTGCTGGCGGCCTAGCCGGCCGTACAATGCGCGCCCATGCGCCTGCTGCTGCAACAACGCCCCGACGGCCGCGAAGCCCCGCGCTTCGTCCAGCTCCAGCTCCAGCCCGACCTGCTGGGCGGCTGGACCCTGCTGCGCGAAAGCGGGCAGATCGGCGGCCGCAGCACCCTGCGCAAGGACCTGTATACCGACCAGGCCAGCGCCCTGGCCGCCCTGGAGGCCGCGCGCGACGCGCAGCTCAAGCGCGGCTTCCAGCTGGTCTTCGCCCAGGGCGCCGACGCGCCCCGCTAACCGGACATCCGCCGTGACCCCAAGCACCCACCCCGCCCACGACAGCAGGTTCCTGCGCGCGCTCCGCCGCGAGCCGGTGGACCGCACGCCGGTCTGGCTGATGCGCCAGGCCGGGCGCTACCTGCCGGAATACCGGGCCACCCGCAAGGTCGCGGGCAGCTTCCTGGGCCTGGCCAAGAACCCCGAGCTGGCCTGCGAGGTCACCCTGCAGCCGCTGCGCCGGTTCCCGCTGGACGCCGCGATCCTGTTCTCCGACATCCTCACCGTGCCGGACGCGATGGGCCTGGGCCTGTACTTCGTGGAGGGCGAGGGCCCCAAGTTCGAGCGCCCGGTGCGCAGCGTGGCGGACGTCGAGCGGCTGGGCGTGCCGGACATGGAAACCGACCTGCGCTACGTGATGGACGCCGTGCGCACGATCCGCCGCGAGCTGGACCCGGCGGTGCCGCTGATCGGCTTCTCCGGCAGCCCGTGGACGCTGGCCTGCTACATGGTCGAGGGCAGCGGCAGCAAGGACTGGGGCCGGGTCAAGGCGCTGGCGCTGAACGAGCCGGCGGCGATGCACCGGCTGCTGGGCACCGTGACCGATGCGGTCATCGCCTACCTGTCCGCGCAGCGCGCGGCCGGCGCGCAGGCGCTGCAGGTGTTCGACACCTGGG
>CAMLJA010000127.1 GCA_946480065.1 uncultured Thermomonas sp.
CGGCCAGCAGGATGGCCAGCCGCGCGTGGCGGCGCGCCTGTGCGGCGGATACATCCGCCGGCTGGACGGCGGGCGGCGCGCCTTCGAGGCCGGCGCGCAGCAGTTCCAGCACCCGGGCCACGGTGGCATCGTCGAACTGGTAGGGATCGAACACGGTCAGCCCCTGTTCGCGCAGCAGCGCCTGCATCGCCTTGTCCAGCGGCACGTATTTCATCGACCAGTCCGCGAAGCGGGTCCGCGCGATCGCGCGCCGGCTGAGCACCTTCAGGTCGGTGTGGCGCGGGTCGCGCAGCAGCGACGCGTACAGCCGGTCGACGTCGGCGGCGCGGCCCTCCAGACACTGGAAGAAGCAGCCGTCGCCGAAGTACAGCGCGCCGACCAGCCCGCGGCGCGCGTTGTTGAGCCGCGACTGCGCCAGGATGCGCGCCACGCTGGGCTCGATGCCGCGCTCGGCCGGCATCGGCGCGAAGGTCGAGCGGCTGACGTAGACGATCTGGACCAGGTCCGGCACGGCGGGGCTCCGTTGGCTGCGGTAACCCGCCCTCTACGCCGCACGGGCCGCGGCGGATGCGTGGCGGCTCAATCGGCCAGCGCGCAGCGGTCGCGGCCGGCGTGCTTGGCGCGGTAGAGCGCGGCGTCCGCGCGCGCCAGCAGCGCGTCGGCGGTTTCCCCGGCGCGGTGCCGCGCGATGCCGGCCGAGAACGTGAGCGGCCGGTCGCCGGCGCAGCATCCGCGCACCAGCGCCCGCAGGCGTTCGAGCGCGCGCTGCATGCCGTGCTCGTCGCCGGGCATGACCAGCAGGAATTCCTCGCCACCCCAGCGGCCCAGCGCGTCGGTGTCGCGCAGCTGGCTGGCGATGCAGCCGGCGAACGCCTGCAGGGCCTGGTCGCCCGCGGCATGGCCCAAGGCGTCGTTGACCGCCTTGAAGTGGTCGATGTCGAGCAGCGCCACGCTGAAGTGGCCCATGTTGCGGCTGGACAGCGCCACGCTGCGGTCCAGCAGCGCCTGCATCGAGCGGCGGTTGGGCAGGCCGGTGAGTTCGTCGCGCACGGCCAGGCGTTCCACCTCCGCCAGCGCGCGCGCCAGCGCCTCGCGCTGGTCGCGCAGCTTCTGCCGCAGCGCCGAGAGCCGGGCGGCGATCACCGCCAGCGCCGGCAGCACCACGACCAGCATCAGCACGTTGTTGACGTCCACCCGCAGCGGCGAGACCTCGCCCTGCGCCGGCACCCACTGCGGGTAGCGGGCGCGCACCACCACCGCGGCGACCAGGCTGGCCACCGCCAGCACGGTCAGGAAGGCGATCTGGCGCCAGCGCAGGGTGAACGCGGCGAAGGCGAAGATCACCATGATCGGGAACAGCGCCGAGGTCCGCATCGGCCCGCAGATCAGGTAGCCCCACGCGACCGCCAGCACGCCCATGGACAGCTGCCAGACGCTGATGGACGGATCGCGGAAGCGCTCGGTCCAGCCGCTGCGCAGGGCGACGTAGCCGATGGCCAGGATCGCGCCCACGAAGCCCAGCCACAGGTACAGCGCGGAGGTGTTCATCCACCCCTGGCCCACGCCGGTGGTCAGCAGGGTGGCGCAGCCCACGTACACCAGGCTGGCGATCAGCCACTGCACCAGCCGCAGCCGCCGCCTGGGATCCCGGCTGGCCAACACGTCCACGATGTCGCGAAACACACCCATCGAACCGCTGGCGTCCTGCCTGCACCCCCGGCGGATGCGGCCCGAGTCTAGCAACCGCGGCGGTGACGGCCGCGCGAGCGGCGCGGGTCAGCCGGCGTCGCCTCCTTCGTAGAGTCGCTGGCAGGCCGGGCACCAGAACGCGCGGCGGCGCGCGTGGCCCAGTTCCTTGCGGTAGCACAGGCGGGTGCCGTCGCGCGGGCAGTGGGTGCGGGTGTGCACCTGGTAGTGGCGCTTGAGTTCGAACGCGCGCTTCCAGCGGTAGAAGTCGAAGCTGTAGTCGCGCGCCTGCGTGACCAGTTCCGCCAGCTTGCGCGGCGGCAGCGCGCCGATCCGGCTCTCAGGATGCAGGCGGATGCGGTGCAGCACCTCGTTCTTGATGATGTTGCCCACGCCCGCGAACACGTCCTGGTCCAGCAGCGCGTCGGCGGCCAGTGCCTGCGGCCGCGCGCGCAGCTTGCGGCGCGCCGCCGCCGGGTCCCAGGCTGCGTTCATCACGTCGCCGCTCCAGTCGTAGTGCGCGTCCAGGTCGCCTTCGAGGAAGCGCACCGAGCAGCCGTACAGGTTCAGTCCCTCGCCGCGGCTGAAGCCCAGCGACAGCCGCGGCGCGGCCTGCTTGTCGCCATTGATGCGGTAGCTGCCGAACAGCAGGAAGTGGATGCGCAGGCTGAAGCCGCTGAACTCCAGCAGGAAGTGCTTGCCCCAGCTGCGCACCGCCAGCAGCTTGCGGCCCTGCAGGCGCTGGATGTCCTGGCGGCTGTTGCCGGAGACGCGCAGCACCTTGCGCCCGGCGAAGCCGGCGGCGTCCTCGCGCAGGATGACGATGGAAGGACCTTCGGGCATCGACCGCAGCCTGCGGCGGCGGCGATGACGCCGGCGTCAAGCGGGACCGACAGAAGGGGTCGCGCGTGGCTTGCACCGCCGGCGCTTTGTTCCCGGGTTAACGCCGCGCGCGGCAACCTGCCGGTTCCCCCGCAACCACGGAGTCCGCATGGCCCGCATCCTGATGGTCGTCACCAGCGCCGACCACATGCCCGACGGCGAGCCCACCGGGCTCTGGCTGGAAGAGGCGGCCGTGCCCTATGTCGTGCTGCGCGAGGCCGGGCACGAGGTGGTGGTGGCCAGCCCGCGCGGCGGCGCCACCCCCATCGATCCGCGCAGCAAGCAGGAGACGCCCCGGCCGGAGTGGGCCGAGGCCGAGGCCCGCCTGCGCGAAACCGGGCTGCTGGCCGAGCAGGATCCGGCCGGGTTCGATGCCATCTTCATCCCCGGCGGCCACGGCACCATGTTCGACCTGCCCGACAACCATGTGCTCGGGCTCGCGCTGGCGCACTTCCACGGCGCCGGAAAGCCCATCGCCTCGGTCTGCCACGGTCCCGCGGCGTTCGTGGGCGCGCTGCGCGGCGACGGCCGCCCGCTGGTGGAGGGCTACACCCTCACCGCCTTCTCCGACGAGGAGGAGCGGATGGTCGGCCTGGACGGCGTGGTGCCGTTCCTGCTCGCCAGCCGCCTGCGCGAACTGGGTGCGCGGGTGGAAAACGGCCCGCCGATGGCCCCGCACGTGCGCGAGGACCGCGGCCTGATCACCGGCCAGAACCCCGCCTCCAGCCGCGCCGCGGCGGAGCGGCTGGCAGCGCTGCTGGGCTGAGCGCGCACGGGCCGGGCGCTCAGCCCAGGTTGCCGACCTGCCATTGGTGCAGCAGCACCAGCGCCGGCAGCCCCACGGACGCGGCCACCGCCAGCACCACGTGCCGGCGGGCCACGCCGCCCAGCGGTTCGCGCGCCTTGCCGAAGGCATGGCAGGCGCGCAGGAGCATTGCCAGCACCAGCAGGGCGGCGGCGCCCGCCAGCGCCATCAGCGGGGTATCCGCGGCGGCGGGCCGGCCGGCATCGCCATAGACGAAGAGCCACAGCAGGCCGGCCCCGCCAACCGCCACCGCGACCCCCGCGAGCATCGCGAGCATGGCGCTGGGCAGCAGGAACAGCAGCGGGTAGGCATGGCGGGCCTTCATCCGCCGTCACCCCTTGGAAACCGTTGCGGCGCCGGGATCCTGCATGCCTTCCCCTCGTCGATGCGTACCCGGCACGCAGGCAGTCGTCCCGTGCGGGCCGATGGCTAGTGTGCCAAAAGGCGCGCCCGCGCGCGCCGTGCTCAGCCCTTGCCGAGGCGCACCTTGACCACGTCGTCGCGGTAGTCGGCCTTCGGGTCCACGCCGATCAGCATCTTGATCCCGGCCAGCATGCTGGAGGCGTTGAGCCACAGCTCGGCCACCCCGGGATCGAAGCGCAGCAGCCGCAGCTTGGGGTCGTCCTTGCCGGTGTACCAGGCCGCCACGAACGGATTCCACAGGCGGTCGATCACCCGCCGGTCGTTGTCCTGGCGCAGGTGGCCGCCGACGGTGGCGAACAGCGCGTGATCCTTGGCGGTGAACAGCAGCAGGCCCTGCTGCGCGCGGCGCGCGGTGGCCTCGGCCAGGTCGTTCTCGCGCGAGGTGAAGAACCAGATCGGGCCGCGGCCTTCCTCTTCCACCTGCGCCGTCATCGGCCGCGGGTAGACGCCGGTGCAGCCCAGCATCGCGGTGCGTTCGCTGGCCAGGCTGGACCAGAAGGCCTCGGTGATTTCCTGCGGTGTCGTCATGGCAAGGGCTCGTTGGGGGCGAACCCGGGTTGTAAGCACCGCGCGGTGATGGCGGGGTGGAGGTCAGCGGCCCGCCGCATGCACGGCCCGCGCTTCCGGGATGTCCCGGAAGAAGGCCTCCAGGGCGGCATTGCCGCCGCCGCCGGGCAGGAAGGCGCGGGCGAACGCATCCACGATGCCGGCGTACACCTGCTCCGAACGCCCGGCGTCCATCAGCGTGCCGCCGAAGCGCGACAGGGTGCCGGGCATTTCCCGCGGGGCGTCGGAAAAGCTCATGTGGCTGCCGCCGCCGATGGCGACCGCCCAGCCGTCGTCGCGGCCGCCGCGGGCGAAGAAGTCGAACGGCGGCTTGCCCAGGTCCGGCGCCACCAGCGGCCGTTCCGGCTTCAGCGAGCGCCCGAGCAGCAGCAGGGTGGGGCGGCGCGGTCCCTCGGCATAGGTGCGGGTGCCTTCCACCACGCCGTCGAAATCCGCGCAGGCGGACAGCCTGGGCTCCTCGCTGCAGGCCTCCAGGGCCACGGTGCCGCCCAGCGAATGCCCCACCGCGACGATCCGCGCCGGGTCCAGGGCGATGCCGGCCGCGCGCACGGCCGGGTGGCCGGGCAGCGCGTCGAGGGTGGCCGAGAGGTCGCCGATCCAGTCGCGGATGCGCGGCTGCCACTCGGCCGGGTCTTCGCGCTGCAGCAGCGGATCGTCGGCCGCCGAGGCGATCCTGCCGTCGGTGCCCAGCGACAGGCCGAGCCCGGGATGCTCCACCACGGCGACCGCGTAGCCGCGGCGCGCGATGGCGGAGGCCAGCTCCGAATAGTGGAAGGCGGCCACGCCGGAGCCCGGGGAAAGCGTGACCAGCGGGAGGCGGCCGGGCAGCGCCCGCGCGTGCTCGCGGGCGGGCGCGGGCTGGCGGGCCCAGGCCTCCATCGCCGCGCGGTCGACGTCGTAGTACCCGGCCTCGGCCATGTGCGCGAGCAGCGCGGGGTCGCCGGCATACGGACGGACGATCCCGGTGCCGGCCTGCGCGGGGTAGTAGAGCGCGACGCGCCAGCTGCGCGGCGCCTCGCCGTCGCGCCGCGCCGGGTCGTGGACGACGATCCCGACCGTTCCCACCGTTCCCACCGTTTCCGCCGTTTCCGCCGTTTCCGCCGGAGCGACGCCGCCGGCGTGCGGATCCGGGGTGGCGGCGAGCAGGGCGAACAGGGCGAGCGTGGGCAGCAGCGCGGGCATGGCGATTCCGGTGCGGGTTCGGGTCGCCGCCACCTTGCCGTCGGCGCGCCCGGGCCGCACGTGGCGAATGTCACGCCACGCGCCGCGTTCACGCGCGGCGCGCGAGCATCGCCGCATGGACGATGCCGGGACTCCCGTGGCGCTGCCGGTCCGCGTCGGCGTGGCCGGGTGGTCGCTGCCGGCGGCGAGCCGCGATGCGTTCGCGCCGGGCGCGCACCAGCTGGCGCGCTACGCCAGCCGGCTGGATGCGGTGGAGATCAACTCCAGCTTCTACCGCGCGCACGCGCGCGCCACCTACGCACGCTGGGCCGCGCTGGTCCCGGCGCGCTTCCGGTTCTCGGTGAAGCTGCCGCGCACCATCACCCAGCATGCGCGGCTGGTCGCGACCGAGCCGCTGCTGGACGCGTTCTTCGCGCAGGTGGA
>CAMLJA010000128.1 GCA_946480065.1 uncultured Thermomonas sp.
TGCGCGCGCTGATCGACGCCGAGGTGGTGAACGTGACCTCGCAGGTGATCCTGTGCGCGCTGTCCGGCGCGATCGTCTGGAACCTGATCACTTGGTGGTTCGGGCTGCCGTCCTCGTCCTCGCACGCGCTGATCGGCGGGCTGTGCGGCGCCGCGCTGGCCGCCTCCGGCAACGACTGGCACGCGCTGGTATGGTCGAAGCTGGGCGACGGCGGCTGGACCACCAACAAGGGCCTGCTGTGGAAGGTGGTGGTGCCGATGGTGAGCTCGCCGGTCGCCGGCTTCACCCTGGGCGTGCTGATCCTCGGGCTGCTGTACGCCATCATCTGGGCGCTGGGCAAGGCCGGCGGCCGGCTGGGCCGGATGGCGCGGCCGCGCTGGGTCAACGCGTTCTTCGGCAAGGCGCAGGTGCTGTCGGCCGCCTACATGGGCTACGCGCACGGCCAGCAGGACGCCCAGAAGACCATGGGCATCATCGCCCTGGCGCTGTTCGGCGCGCAGCAGGCCGGCACCCTGGACGCGCTGCCGTCGTGGCTGGCCTTCATGCACCCGGGCGGCGGCGAGGCCGACATCGACACCTGGATCATCGCCACCTGCGCGCTGGTGATGGCCGCCGGCACCGCCACCGGCGGCTGGCGGATCATCAAGACCCTGGGCCACAAGATGGTCAAGCTGCAGCCGATCGACGGCTTCGCGGCGGAGACCGCCTCGGCCACCATCCTGGTGGGCGCGGCCCACTTCGGCATGCCGGTATCCACCACCCACAGCATCTCCACCTCGATCATGGGCGTGGGCTTCGGCAAGAACCCGCGCCAGCTCAAGCTGACCGTGATCGAGCGGATCGTGTGGGCGTGGATCCTGACCATCCCGGCGGCGGGCGGGGTGGCCTACCTGCTGCTGCGGGTGGTCGAGGCGGCCGGCTGGGCCTGACGGCCGCGGATCCGCCGCGAATGAAAAAAGGCCCGCGCGAGCGGGCCTTTTCGTTGCGGCCTGCCGGCCTTGCGGTCAGAGCAGGTCGCCGCCGGCGGACATCCGCCGCTCCATCTCGTCGCCCATGCCGCCGATCTCCAGCACCAGACGGTCGATCTCGGCCGCGTCCAGGCAGTGGTAGGGGCGGTTTTCGCACAGCTGCAGGTAGGGCACGCCGTCGAGTTCGCCGATCGCCAGGTAGCCGACCCGGCTGGCCCAGTTGAAGGCCAGCGCGCGGCGCGCGTCGATCCCGGTGATCGGCGCGATGGCGGTGCTCACGCGCAGGTAGCCGCGGCCGTCGTCGTCCTGCAGCTCCGACAGGAAGATCGCCTGGTGGCGCCTGCCCTGCGCCAGCGACAGCTCCACGCACAGCACGAAGGGGTCCTGCAGGGTCAGCCGGTAGCCGCTGGCGAGCAGGTGGCTGCGGATCTGTTCGAAGTTCTGCATCGGGGCGCGGCCGGGGCGGGTGGACGGCTATGCTAACCCGATGCGCAAACGGCCCGGACCCGCCACTGCCGCCAGCGGCGCCGAAGCCGCCATCCTGGCCGCGGTGCGGGCGGTGCCGCGCGGCCAGGTCGCCGGCTACGGCGCCATCGCGCGGCGCGCCGGGCTGCCCGGCCGCGCGCGGCTGGTGGCGCGGGTGCTGGCCGGCAACGCCGATCCGGCGCTGCCCTGGCACCGGGTGCTGCGCGCGGACGGCCGCATCGCCTTCCCGCCCGGTTCGCCCGGCCACGACGAGCAGTGCCGCCGCCTGCTGGCCGAGGGCGTGGACGTGCGCGCCGGCCGGGTGCGCATGCAGCGGGAGGCCGAGGCGTCGCTGGACGCCGCGCTGTGGTCGCCGCGTTGACCGCGCAGGCCCTATGATGCGCTGCAACGAAACCAGGTTTCCCCGCGGATGCCGTTCAACCTTCCCCGCGTCACCAAGGCGCTGCTGATCGCCAACGCCATCGCCTACCTGCTGCAGCAGGTGCTGGGCGAACGTGCCTACGCCTTCCTGGAGCTCTGGCCGTGGCTGCCGGGCGCCGCCGAGCAGCTGTTCATGCCCTGGCAGCTGCTGACCTACGGCTTCCTGCACGACCCGGGCAGCCTGGCCCACGTGGCCTTCAACATGCTGGCGCTGGTGATGTTCGGCGCGCCGCTGGAATACACCTGGGGCGAGCGCCGGTTCCTGGCCTACTACCTCGTTTGCGTGGCGGGCGCGGGCCTTTGCCAGCTGCTGGTGACCTCGTGGATGGCGGCCTCGGGCGGCGGCATCGGGCCCACCATCGGCGCCTCCGGCGGGGTGTTCGGCCTGCTGCTGGCGTACGGGATGCTGTTCCCCAACCAGCGGGTGATGCTGCTGATCCCGCCGATCCCGATGCGGGCGCGCACGCTGGTGATCGTCTACGGCCTGTTCGAGCTGATGCTCGGCTTCACCGGGCTGCAGCCCGGCGTGGCCCACTTCGCCCACCTGGGCGGGATGCTGTTCGGCTGGCTGCTGATCCGCTACTGGCGCGGGCAGCCGCCGTTCGGCGGCGGCGGCCGGCGGCGCCCGCCGGTCCGGATCGTGCGCTGAGCCGCGGCGCGGCTCAGTCGAACACCACGATCCGCGCCGCCGGCTGCATCGGCGTGCCGGCCTTGCAGCCGTAGGCGGCGCCGAACGCGGGCTGCTGCATGGCCGCGCCGTTCACCCGCCACGGACCGGGCGCGCGCACGTCCTGCAGGCTGCGCCGCTGCGCTTCCTCCTTCGTCACCTGCTGCGCCCAGACCTGCGCCCACCCGCGGTAGAAGGCCTGCTCGTCCTCCGCTCCGGCCTGCGGCTGCGCCGCCGCGAACGCCGCGTGCGCCAGCTCCAGGCCGGCCAGGTCGGCCATGTCCTCGTCGCGGGTGCGCCGGCCGTTGACCTTCACCCCGTCCAGGCCGGGGTAGGGGAAGCCATCGTAGAGCGCGGCCACGCGCTGGCCCTTGGCGTCCCAGGCGCCCGCTTCGGTGCTGGTCCACCAATCGCGCAAGTCGCCGCCGGCGTCCACCATCCGCCCGCGCGAATCGATCGCGTGGCTGAGCTCGTGCCCCACCAGCGCCCCGTAGGCGCCGTACTGCGCCGGCAGCGGCATGGCCGGGTCCAGCACCGGCGCCTGCAGCATCGCCGCGGTCACGATCAGGCGGTTGTGGGCCAGGTCGTAGGCCAGCGCCGGCTGCTGCGGCAGCACGTCCCAGCGACGCTCGGCGTTGCCGCGGCCGATCCGCTTCATTTCCTGCTGGTGCCGCCAGGCGGAGGCGATCAGCATGTTTCCGCCGAAGCTTCCGCGGCCCATCGGCTGGATGGTGTAGTCCAGGTCGCGGCGCGGGGTGCCGATCTCGATCCGCAGCTTGCCCAGCTTGGCGCGGGCCTCGGCCTTGGCGGCGTCGCCCATCCAGGTGCTGGCGTCGATCCCGCGCAGCAGCGCGTCGCGGACTTGGCCGGCGATGGCGGCGGCCAGGTCACGGGTGGCAGCCGGCAGGTAGCGGGCGGCGTATTCGCGGCCCAGCATCGGCCCGGCGGCGAGGTTGATGGCGTCCAGCACCAGCTGCCAGCGCGGCGCGGGCGCGGTTTCGCCCTGCAGCACCTTGCCGCGGAACTCGAACGCGGCGTCGCGCCAGGGCTTGGCCAGGTAGGGCGCCATGGCGTCGCCCACCCGCCAGCGCAGGTAGCTCTTCCACTGCTGCGGCTTCAGCCCGCCGACCAGCCGGTCGAGCTCCGCGAACATCGCGGGGTTGGCGATCGAGACCGCGTCGTCGCCCACGCCCTGCGCCTTCAGGAACGCATCCAGCTGCAGGTTGCGGTACTGCTTGCCCAGCCCGGCGGTGGGCACCGGGGCGAAGTTGGCGCGCGGGTCGCGCAGCTCCACCAGCGGCCGCGAGGCGGTGGCGATGCGGGTTTCCAGCTCCACCACCGACTTCGCTTCCGCGGCGGCGTCCTTCTGCGGCACGCCGGTCAGCACCAGGATCTTCTGCACGTACTCCAGGTAGCGCCCCAGCAGGGCGCGGGTGTCGGGGTCGGTGCGGGTGTAGTAGGCGGGATCGGGCAGGCCCAGCCCGCCCTGGGTGAAGTAGCCCAGGTGGCGGTCGAAGTCGCGCAGGTCGACGTCGGCGCCGAAGCCGAACGCCACCGGGATGCCCACCTGGTGCAGCGCGGCGATCGCCGGCGCCACGTCGCGCGGCTTGCGGATGCCGTCGATCCGCTGCAGCAGCGGCGCCACCGGGTTGGCGCCGTCGCGGTCCACCGCGGCCTCGTCCAGGCCGCTGGCCCAGAAGTCGCCCAGCAGCTTCTGCACGTTGCCCTGCGGCGCCTGCATGGCGGCGTCCAGCAGGTCGCGCTGCTGCTGCAGCGCCAGCGCGGTGAGCTGGCCCAGCGAGGAGATCGCGCCGCTGTCCGGCATCGGGTTGGCCTTGGACCAGGCCGCGTTCGCATCGGCGTAGAAGTCGCTGCAGGCCGCCGGCACGGCCGGGGCCCGGGCCCGCTTCTTCTTCGCGGCCCCCGCGTCCGGCGCGGCGAGCCCGGCGACGATGGCGAGGGACAGGGCGAGGGCGAGCGGGCGCGGCGTCGGCATGCGGTTGTCGATCCGGTGATGACGGGCGGCCGAGTGTAGCAGCGCGCCCGCGGCGCCCGTTCGCGCCCGATTCAGCCGCCGGCGCTCACTTCACCCCGTGCATCATCCGCCGCAGCAGCGGCGCCAGCAGCAGGAACAGCAGCGCCGCGCCCAGGCCCACCCACAGCAGCAGCTGGAACAGGTCGGCGTACTTGCCGGCGGCCTGCGCCATGTCGATGGCGCCGCCCTCGGGGATGTCCAGCGAGGCCAGCTTGCCGAACTGCGCGGCCAGCAGCTCGGAATACGCGGTGGCCAGCCAGAAGCCGCCCATCATCAGGCCCACCACCTGCGGCACCGACAGCTGGGTGACCGCCGACAGGCCGATCGGCGACAGGCACATCTCGCCGACCTCCAGCACCAGGTAGGCCAGCACCAGCCACCACACGCTGGCCATCGCCCCGGCCCCGGCCACCTTGGCCGCGGCCAGCAGCGGCAGGAACGAGAGCGCGGCGAACAGCAGCCCGATGGCGCCCTTGACCGGCTTGGACGGGTTGCGGCCGCGGGCCTCCAGCCACGGCCACAGCCAGGCGAACAGCGGCGAGAGCACCACGATGAAGAACGAGCCCAGGAAGGTCAGCGAGCCGGCGGTCTGCGGCACCAGCACCACGTCGCGGAAGCAGGCCACCGCCATCGCCAGGGCCATCGCCGCCACCAGCGCGCGGGCGGTCCCGGGCGCGCCGCGGTCGCTGGCGCGCAGCGCCGCGACCATCAGCAGCGGCGTGGCCGCCATCATGTAGAGCGACCAGGGCAGGGTGCCGCTGGCATCGGAGACCAGCGACGGGAACATGTCCTTGGTCATCAGCCGGTCGGTGAAGGTCAGCCACGAGCCGTAGGTCTGCTCGTACAGGATGAAGAACACCAGCACGCCCAGGATGGTGACCAGCAGCGCCAGCATCTGCTGCCGCTGCACCCGGTTGCAGCGGCGCGCCAGGTACCAGGCGAACCAGGCGACGAAGGCCAGCGCCACCAGGTGCATCGCGCCCTGCACGGTCCACGTGCGCTGGATCAGCTGCCAGACCACCGCCACCCCGGCGAAGGCGCCCAGGTAGATCCACCACTCGCGCGGCAGCGGCCCCAGGCGCCGGCGCAGCGCCGCCGGGTCGCGCGGCTCGGCGTGGCCGTGCAGGTACTTCTGCCCCCACAGGAACATCGCCAGCCCCGCCACCATGCCCACGCCGGCGGCGCCGAAGCCGTATTTCCAGCCGTAGGTCTCGCCCAGGAACGCGCAGATCAGCCCGGCGAACAGGCCGCCGACGTTGATGCCGGCATAGAACAGGGTGAAGCCGGAATCCCGCCGCGGGTCGTCCTCTGCGTACAGCTTGCCGACGATGGTGGAGATGTTCGGCTTCAGGAAGCCCACGCCCATGACGATCAGCGCCAGCGACAGGT
>CAMLJA010000129.1 GCA_946480065.1 uncultured Thermomonas sp.
CTGCGCGCAGGTCGGCAAGCACTGCCACCTGTCCGGCGGCGCCGGCATCGGCGGCGTGCTGGAGCCGCTGCAGGCCTCGCCCACCATCATCGAGGACCACTGCTTCATCGGCGCGCGCTCGGAAGTGGTGGAGGGCGTGGTGGTGGGCCACCACAGCGTGATCGGCATGGGCGTCTTCCTGGGCCAGAGCACGCGCATCTACAACCGCGCCACCGGCGAGGTGTCCTACGGCCGCATCCCGCCCTACAGCGTGGTGGTGTCCGGGCAGCTGCCGGCGAAGGACGGCTCGCATTCGCTCTACTGCGCGGTGATCGTCAAGCAGGTGGATGCCCGCACCCGGAGCAAGACGTCGGTCAACGAATTGCTCCGCGGGCTGGCCGACTGAGGCGCCGCCGTGACTTCCGGCAGGGGTGCGCGGCAGCCGGACGTGCGAGACAGGGAGGATCCCCAGGAGAGGTACCTTCCATGAAGCCGTCGATGCTCGCCGTCCTGCTGGCCGCCGCACTCGCCGCCGCGTCCGCCAGCGCCGCGCCGGACGACCTGTCGCGCTACAGCGACGAAGGCCTGCGCGCGGAACTCGCCGCGCTCGCGGACGCCCAGGCCGCGGTGCTGGTGCCGATGCGCGACGGCGTGGGGCTGTCGACCAATATCTGGCGGCCGAAGGGCGCCACCGGCCCGCTGCCCACGGTGCTGTGGAAGACGCCCTACAACGAGCACGTCCCCCGGGGCACCACCGCCAGGATGGCGGTGGAGGCCGTCCGCAACGGCTACGCCTTCATCGTGCAGAACGAGCGCGGCCGCTACTTCAGCCAGGGCAAGTACGAGATCCTGGGCTACCCGCAGACCGACGGCTACGACACCCTGAGCTGGATCGCCAGGCAGCCGTGGTCCAACGGCAAGGTCGGCACCCTGGGCTGCTCGTCGTCGGCCGAGTGGCAGCTGGCGCTGGCGGCGATGAACCACCCCGCCCACGCGGCGATGGTGCCGATGGCCGCGGGCGCCGGCATCGGCAAGGTCGGGCCGTTCTGGGAGCAGGGCAATTTCTTCACCGGCGGCGTGCCGCGCACCCTGTTCGCGGTGTGGATGTACGGCACCGACAACCCGCTGCGCGCGCAGCTGCCGGATTCGGTGACCGGCCCGATGCGCGCGCGCATCGCGCAGTACAACGACCTCGACGCCAAGAAGCCGGAGGTGGAGTGGAAGAAGCACATCTACCACCTGCCGTACGCCGAGCTGCTGTCGTCGCTGGGCGAGCCCCCGGGCACCTTCGAGACCCAGATCGCGCGGGGGCCGGGCGACCCGGCGTGGAAGACCGGCGGGCTGTACGACGACTCGATGGGCTGGGGCGTGCCGGCGCTGTGGTTCGACAGCTGGTACGACGTCTCCATCGGCCCGAACCTGGCGCTGTACAACCACGCCCGCAGCGTCAACAGCGACCCCGAGGCCAGCGCCAACCAGTACGTGGTGGTGGGCCCCAACCCGCACTGCCAGTTCGCCCGCCTGGGCAAGGACTACAAGGTCGGCGACCGTTCGATGGGCGACGCCAGCTTCCCGGTGGACCAGCAGATCTGGGCGTTCTTCGACCGCTGGCTGAAGGACCAGCCGAAGGCGTTCCCGGCCGACACCCCGCACGTGCGCTACTTCACCATGGGCGCGAACCGCTGGCAGTCCGCCGCCCAGTGGCCGCCGAAGGCCGCGCAGCCGGTGCGCATGTACCTGCATTCGGGGGGCAGCGCCAACTCCATGTTCGGCGACGGCGCGCTGTCGTTCGAGGCGCCCGCCGCGGCGGAGCCGAAGGACAGCTACCGCTACAACCCGGCCAACCCGGTGCAGACCATCGGCGGCGGCGACTGCTGCAACGGCGGCATCGTGATCCCGGGCGCGTTCGACCAGCGCCCGGTGGAGGCGCGCAACGACGTGCTGGTCTACACCAGCGCGCCGCTGGAGGCGCCGATGGAGGTGACCGGCTTCGTCAACGCGGTGCTGCAGGTCTCGTCCAGCGCCAAGGACACCGACTTCGCGGTGAAGCTGGTCGACGTGGCGCCCGACGGCACCGCCTGGATCATCGGCGACACCATCCTGCGCGCCCGCTACCGCGACGGCTACGTCGAACCGGTGCTGATGCAGCCGGGCACGGTGTACACCCTCAAGCCCACGCCGATCGCCACCTCGATCCAGTTCGGCAAGGGCCACCGCATCCGGGTGGAGGTCACCAGCTCCAACTTCCCCAAGTTCGCCCGCAACCTCAATACCGGCGGCCCCAACGAGACCGAAAGCGAGGCGGTGGTCGCCGACAACGCCGTGCACCATTCGGCGGACCACGCCAGCTACATCGAGCTGCCGGTGGTGAAGCGCTGACATGGCCGCGACGCTGTACGGGCTGAAGAATTGCGACACCTGCAGGAAGGCGCAGAACTGGCTGAAGCGCTTCGGCGTGGAGCATGCCTTCGTCGATTACCGCGACGAACGGCAGGCGCCGGGGACGATGCTCGCGTGGAAGGACGCGGTGGGCGGCTGGGACGCGCTGGTCAACAAGTCCTCGACCACGTGGCGGCAGCTGCCGCCCAGCCGCAAGGCGCCGGGCAGCGACCCCGAATGGACGCTGCTGCTGAAGGAGTACCCGCAGCTGGTCCGGCGGCCGGTGGTGGTGCTCGGCGACGGCAGCGTGTCGCAGGGCTTTTCCGACAACGGCTTCAAGAAGCTGTTCGGAGTGACATGAGCGACGTCCTCGCGCTGGCGTGCGACCTCATCGCCCGGCCGTCGGTGACGCCGGACGATGCCGGTTGCCAGCGCTTGATCGCGGAGCGCCTGCAGGCCGCGGGCTTCGCCATCGAACACCTGCGCTTCGGCGCGGTGGACAACCTGTGGGCCACCCACGGCAGCGGCGGCCCGGTGCTGGTGCTGCTGGGCCATACCGACGTGGTGCCGCCCGGACCGCGCGAGGCCTGGGCCAGCGACCCCTTCGTGCCCGATGTGCGGGACGGCATGCTGTACGGGCGCGGCGCGGCCGACATGAAGGGCAGCGTGGCGGCGTTCGTGGTCGCGCTGGAGCGCTTCGTCGCCGCGCATCCCGACCACCCGGGCACGGTCGCGCTGCTGCTCACCTCCGACGAGGAGGGCGACGCGGTCGACGGCGTGCGCAAGGTGGCGGAGGTCTTCCGCGAGCGCGGCCAGCGCATCGACTGGTGCGTCACCGGCGAGCCGTCCTCGAAGGAGGCGCTGGGCGACCTGCTGCGCGTCGGCCGCCGCGGCACGCTGTCGGCCACCCTGACGGTGCGCGGCGTGCAGGGCCACGTGGCGTATCCGGACAAGGCGCGCAATCCGATCCACCAGGCGCTGCCGGCGCTGGCGGCGCTGGTCGCCCGGCGCTGGGACGAGGGCTACGAAAGCTTCCCGCCCACCTCGCTGCAGGTCAGCAACATCCATGCGGGGACCGGCGCCAACAACGTCATCCCCGGCGAACTGCAGGTGCTGTTCAACCTGCGCTACAACCCCCGCTGGCGCGCCGCACGGCTGGAGGCCGAGTGCGAAGCCGTCCTGCGCGCGCACGGGCTGGACCACGCGATCCACTGGCATCGCGGCGGGGAGCCGTTCCACACGCCGGACGGCCCGCTGCGCGACGCCGCGCGCGCCGTGCTGGCGGGGTTCGCCGGCGCGCCGCCCGAGGAAAGCACCGGCGGCGGCACCTCCGACGCGCGGTTCATCGCGCCGCTGGGCGCGCAGTGCATCGAGGTCGGGCCGGTCAACGCCAGCATCCACAAGGTCGACGAGCACGTGCGGGTGGCGGACCTGGAGCGGCTGCCCGCGCTCTACCTGGCGCTGCTGGAGCGCTTGCTGGGCAGCTGACCCGGGGCGTCAGGCCAGGCTGCGGCAGCCCAGCGCCGCCAGCACGCCGTGCAGCGCCGGCAGCCGCATCAGCCACGGCGCGGCCAGCGTCAGCAGGCCGGCGCCGACCACCAGCAGGCCGACGGCGTTGCGGAGGGCGCCGCGCTGCAGCCGCTGGCCGATGCGCGCGCCGGCCCAGGTCAGCGACACCATCACCGGCAGCGTGCCCAGCCCGAACGCGGCCATGGTCAACGCGCCGTGCAGCGCGCTGGCGCTGAGCCACGCGGCGGCCAGCAGGGTGGTGGAGAGGCCGCAGGGCATCCAGCCCCACAGCATCCCGAGCAGCAACCGCTTGCCGGCGGTGTCGGCCGGCAGCAGGCGGCGCTGCAGCGGAGCCAGCGCCCGCCACAAGCGGTTGCCGGGGCCGCCGGAAAAACGCGGCAGGCGGCCCTTGCGGTCCAGCATGCGCAGGCCGGCGACGACCAGCACGATCCCGACCAGCGCGCGCATCGCGATGCCGAGCTGCGGGATGCGGGCCACGCCGAGCAGGCCGCCGCCCAGCCCGCCGACCAGCGCGCCGGCCAGCACGTAGCCGCCGACCCGGCCGAGGTTCGGCTGCAGCGCCGCCCACCCGCCGCCGCGCGAATGCACGGAAAAGCCGGTCGCGATGCCGCCGCACATGGCCACGCAGTGCGCGCCGCCGAGCAGGCCGGTCAGCAGCGCCGCGCCGAGGACCAGCAGGTCAACCGGCATCGCGGTCGCCGGGAGCGGGCTTCGCGGGGGAGGCCGACGCGGATGCCCGCGCGGATGTCGATGCTGCCGGAGTTTCGTCGTCGCGCAGGATGTCCAGCGCCGGCGTGTCCAGGTCCTCGAACTGGCCGTGCTTCACCGCCCACGCGAACAGCAGCGCGGCCGCGCCGATCATCACCAGGCTGATGGGGATCAGGAACAGCAGGATGTTCATCGCGAAGGAACCCTCGTCAGCCGCAGCGCATTGGCGGTCACCGCCAGCGACGACAATGCCATGCCCAGCGCCGCCAGCCACGGCGTAACCACGCCGGCCGCCGCCAGCGGCAGGGCGAGCAGGTTGTAGCCCACCGCCCAGGCCAGGTTCTGGCGGACGATGCGGCGGGTGCGGCGGGCGATGTCGATGGCGGCGGGCACGTTGCCCAGCGCGCTGCCGGCCAGCACCAGGTCGGCGGCGCGCTGCGCCAGCGCCGCGCCGTCGCCGATGGCGAGGGACACATCCGCGCCAGCCAGCACCGGCGCATCGTTGAGGCCGTCGCCGACCATCGCCACGATGCGGCCTTCGTCCTGCAATGCGCGCACCCGCGCCAGCTTGTCTTCCGGCGACTGCCGCGCGTGTGCGTCCTCGATGCCGAGCGCAGTGGCGAAGCGGGCCACCGGCGCGGCGGCGTCGCCGCTGGCGAGGTGCAGCGCCAGGCCTTGTCCGCGCAGGCGTTCCACCGCGCGGGCGGCGTCCGGGCGTTCGTGTTCGGCGAAGGCGAAGCGCGCGCGCGCGCCGGCGTCGTTGCCCAGCCAGACCGCGCCATCGTCGGGCGCCGCGATGGCGAACGGCGCGATGCCGATCCGCCAGCGGACGCCGTCGACCATGCCCTCCACACCCTGGCCGGCCACTGCGCGCAGCTCGCTTGCAGCGGGCCTGTCGGCGACCTCGGCGAAGGCGGCGGCCAGCGGATGGCTGCTGTCGCGCTCCAGCGCGGCGGCGATGCGCAGCGCGGCATCGGCGTGGATGCCGTGGCAGGCGTCGACGGCGTGCAGGTGCGGCTTGCCGTCGCCCAGGGTGCCGGTCTTGTCGAACACCACGTCGGTGGCGCGCGCCAGCCGCTCCAGCGCATCCGGGCGCACCGCCAGCACGCCGATCTTCGCCAGTGCGCCGTGCGCGGCGGCCAGCGCGGCGGGAACTGCGAGCGACAGCGCGCACGGGCAGCTGATCACCAGCAGCGCCAGCGTGACCTCGAAGGCGCGTGCCGGATCATGCGCGCGCCACCACAGGTACACCGCCGTCGCCGCCAGCAGCAGGCCGGCCACGAACCA
>CAMLJA010000130.1 GCA_946480065.1 uncultured Thermomonas sp.
TCGGCGCGCATCGAATGGGTCAGGTGCGCCACCGCCGGGGTCGGCATCGGCCCCATCAGCTGCACGTCCACCCCGGCGGCCACCAGCCCGGCCTCCAGCGCGGCCTCGAACATGTAGTTCGAGATGCGGGTGTCCTTGCCGATCAGCACGACGGGCTTGCGCCATTCGCGCTCGCGCTGGCGGGCGTCGGCGGTGAGCGCGTGGCCGTAGGCGTTGCCCAGGCGCAGCACGAAGTCGGCGGAGATCGGCCCCTCGCCGACCCGCCCGCGGATGCCGTCGGTCCCGAAGTAACGGCGGCTCACGCGGCCTCGGCGTCGTCGGCCGGGGCCGGCCGCTTCATCAGCAGCGCCAGCAGGTGAGCCAGCCGCGCGCGCATCTCGCGGCGGTCGACGATCTGGTCCACGGTGCCGTGCTCCAGCAGGAACTCGCTGCGCTGGAAGCCTTCAGGCAGCTTCTCGCGCACGGTCTGCTCGATCACGCGCTGCCCGGCGAAACCGATCAGCGCGCCGGGCTCGGCGATGTTGAGGTCGCCCAGCATCGCGAAGCTGGCGGACACGCCGCCGGTGGTCGGATGGGTCAGCACCGAGATGTACGGCAGGCCGGCCGCGCGCAGGCGCCCCAGCGCGGCCGAGGTCTTGGCCATCTGCATCAGCGAGAACAGGCTCTCCTGCATGCGCGCGCCGCCGCTGGCGGCGAAGCAGACATACGGGCAGCGCAGCTCCAGCGCGCGCTCGGCGGCCAGGGCGAAGCGCTCGCCCACCACCGAGCCCATCGAGCCGCCCATGTAGGCGAAATCGAAGGCGGACGCCACGATGTCGTGGCCCTTCAGCCGGCCCTCCATCGCGACCAGCGCGTCGCGCTCGCCGGTGGCCTTCTGCGCGGCCTTGATGCGGTCGGAATACTTCTTCTGGTCCTTGAACTTGAGCACGTCGGTCGGGCCCAGCGCGGCGCCGATCTCGTGGCCCATGCCCTCGTCCAGCAGCGCCGCCAGCCGCGCGCGGGCGCGGATCGGCATGTGGAAGGCGCACTTCGGGCAGACCTCGAGGTTCTCCTCCAGCTCCGGGCGGTACAGCACCGCGCCGCAGCGGTCGCACTTCTCCCACAGGCCTTCCGGGACGCTGCGCTTGCGCTCCGCGCCGGCGTCGGTGCGGATGGTCGCGGGCATGAGTTTTTTAAGCCAGCTCATTCGGTTCGCTCACCGCGTTGGTCGGGCGGGATTGGCGGCGCGCCCGGCGGGCCGCGCAGCCACCGCAGTCTAGCTCAGGCCGCCGCGGCCAGGCCGTCCAGGGCCTGCCGCAGCGGGCGCAGGAAATCGCCGGCGCGGCGGGCCGCGTCCTGCGCGTCGGCGCTGCCGTCGAGCGCCGACACCAGCGCGCTGCCCACCACCACGCCGTCGGCGTGGGCGGCCATCGCGGCGGCGCTGCCGGCGTCGCGGATGCCGAAGCCGGCGTACACCGGCAGCGTGGCGATCGTCCGCAGCGCCCGCAGGTGCTGGCCGGCATCGCCCACGTCCAGCCGGTCGGCGCCGGTGACGCCGGCGAAGGTCACGTAGTACAGGTAGCCCTCGGACCCGGTGGCCAACCGCGCCAGCCGCGCCTGCGGCGTGGTCGGCGACGCCAGCGAGACCAGCACCAGGCCGTGGCGCGCGAAGGCGGCGCGGTACTCGTCGGCCTCCTCCGGCGGCAGGTCGACCAGCAGCACGCCGTCCACGCCGGCGTCGGCCGCAGCCGCGGCGAACGCGGCGGCACCGCGGATCTCCACCGGGTTCAGGTAGCCCATCAGCACCACCGGGGTGGCCGCGTCGCCGGCGCGGAACGCGCGCACGCGGTCCAGCACCCAGGACAGCCCCGCGCCGCGTGCCAGCGCGCGCTCGGAGCTGCGCTGGATCACCGGGCCGTCGGCCATCGGATCCGAGAACGGCACGCCCAGCTCGATCACGTCCGCGCCGGCCTGCGCCAGCGCGTGCATGACCGGGACCGTGGCCTCCAGCGACGGATCGCCGGCGGTGACGAACGGCACCAGGGCCTTGCGGCCGGCCGCGCGCAGCGCGTCCAGGCGCGCCTGCAGCCGGGTCTGCCCCGCGGTCATTCGTTGGACGCGGCCGGCGGCACGGCGCCCGAGGACGCCACGTAGTCGGCGGCCGGGGTCTGCTGCTTGAGGCGGCCGATCTGCACGCCGGCGGCGCGGTAGTCCTCGGCCAGCTCCGAATCGCCGACGTCGATGCCGCGCTCCTCGCCCAGGCCATCCAGGTGCTCGTTCAGCATCCGGCGGTACATGGTGGTCATGTAGTCGAGGAAGTTCTTGCGCTCCTCGGCGGCCTGGATCGGCTTCACGCTGACCAGGTAGACGTGCGCGTTGAAGCGGGCCGCCGCGAACAGGGTGGCCAGGCTGGCGCGCTTGGGGCCGAACTTGCGGGTCTGTTCCTCGGTGACGCGCAGGTACTCGTTGACCGCCTCGTAGAAGGCGGGGTCGAGCTGGACGCCCTGCGCGGAGGCGTCCTGGGCGTTGGCGTCCTGCCCGTTCGCGGGCTGGGCCTGGGTTTCGTCGGCCATGGCCGTGACTCCTGGATCGTGGGTAAGCCGGCCATTGTCGCCCAGAAGGCGCCTGCGGCCAACTCCGGGTCTGCGCCGCCCCGGCCTACAGCGACAGGCCCTCGCGGCCGGCGATGGTGTGCACGTCCTTGTCGCCGCGGCCGGACAGGTTGCACAGGACGATGGCGTCCTTCGGCAGGTCCCGCGCCAGCTTGATCGCCTGGGCGATGGCGTGGCTGGATTCCAGCGCCGGCAGGATGCCCTCGGTGCGCGCCAGCAGGTGGAACGCCGCCAGCGCCTCGTCGTCGTCCACGCCCACGTAATCGGCGCGCCCGCTGTCCTTCAGGAAGGCGTGCTCCGGCCCCACCCCGGGGTAGTCCAGGCCGGCGGAGACCGAGTGGGTCTCGGTGATCTGGCCGTCGTCGTCGCAGATCACGTAGGTGCGGTTGCCGTGCAGCACGCCGGGGCGGCCGGCGGCCAGCGAGGCGGCGTGGCGGCCGCTGGCGATGCCCTCGCCCGCCGCCTCGGCGCCCACCAGGCGCACGCCGGGGTCGTTGAGGAAGGGGTGGAAGATGCCGATGGCGTTGCTGCCGCCGCCCACGCAGGCGGTCACCACGTCCGGCAGGCGGCCGTACTCGGCCAGCATCTGCGCGCGCGCCTCGCGCCCGACCACCGCGTTGAAGTCGCGGACCATGCGCGGGTACGGGTCCGGGCCGGCCACGGTGCCGATGATGTAGAAGGTGTCGTCGACGTGGGTGACCCAGTCGCGCATGGCCTCGTTCAGCGCGTCCTTCAGCGTGGCCGAGCCGCTGGTCACCGGGACCACGGTGGCGCCCAGCAGCTTCATCCGGTAGACGTTGATGGCCTGGCGCTGGATGTCGGTGGCGCCCATGTAGACCACGCACTCCAGGCCCAGCCGCGCGGCCACCGTGGCCGAGGCCACGCCGTGCTGGCCGGCGCCGGTCTCGGCGATGATCCGGGTCTTGCCCATGCGGCTGGCCAGCAGCGCCTGGCCGATGGTGTTGTTGATCTTGTGCGCGCCGGTGTGGTTCAGGTCCTCGCGCTTGAGCAGGATGCGCGCGCCGCCGGCCTCGCGGCTCAGGCGCTCGGCGTGGTAGATCGGGCTGGGGCGGCCCACGTAGTGCGCCAAGTCGTTGTCGAACTCGGCGAGGAAGGCCGGGTCGACGCGCGCGGCGTCGTAGGCGGCGGCCAGTTCCTCCAGCGGGCCGATCAGGGTCTCGGCGACGAAGCGGCCGCCATAGCGGCCGAAATGGCCGGCGGCGTCGGGATAGCAGGAATAGTCGATGGCCGCGCCGGGCGCGGGATCGGTGGTTGGCGTTTGCATGCAGGTGCTCCGGAAGCGGGCGCAGCCGATCGGGCTGCGAGAAGGCGGGTCTTCGCTGCGGAGGGGGGCGTCACCAGACCATGGCGGCCGGCACCCGGCGCCAGCGGCGCAGGGAACGGCCGAACGGAGCGGGTTTGCGGCGCGGGGCGGTCATCGCCGCACAGGGTACACCCGCGCTGCGCACGCGTTCAGCGGCCACAGGCATGGCACTCCTTGAACTCGTCGTCCTCGCCAAGCTCCACGCAGTCGGCGCGGCGCACTTCCTCCACGAACCGCCGCATCAGCGCGCCGTCCTTGAAGCCGGGTTCCGCCTCGATCCCGCTGGACACGTCCACCCCCCACGGCGAGGCCCGGCGGACCGCGTGGAACACGTTCTCCGGGGTCAGGCCGCCGGCCAGCACGAACGGCTTGCTCATGTCGGGCGGGATCGCCGCCAGGTCCACCTGCTGCCCGCTGCCGCCCGGTTCGCCGGGCGCATGGCCGTCCAGCACGAAGCCCGCCGCGTGCGGATAGCGCGCGTGCAGCAGGCGGCCGCCCAGGCCCGCCTCGTCGCCGCGGGTGCCGATGCCCTTGAGGTAGGGCAGGCCGAAGCGGCGGCAGAAGGCATCGTCCTCGTCGCCGTGGAACTGCAGCAGGGTGGGACGGGCCTGCGCGATGGCGTCGCGCACCTCGTCCATGGCGTTGTTCATGAACAGCGCCACCACGTCCACCAGCGGCGCCAGCGCGTCGCGCAGCGCGCGCGCCTGCTGCGGCTCGATCCGGCGCGGGCTTTGCCGGGCGAACACCAGGCCGATGGCGTCCACGCCCAGCTCGCCCGCCAGGCGCACGTCGCCGGCGCGGGTCAGGCCGCAGAACTTGATCCGGGTGCGGAACAGCGTGCGCTGCATGGGGTGGCTCTCAGTCGTCGCCGCAGACGTCCCGCGGCAGGCCCCATTTTCGCGGATAACGGGGGCCGATGAACAGCAGTCCGCGCGCCGGCGCGGTGGGGCCGGCCACGGTGCGGTCGCGGCCGGCCAGCAGGGCGCCGATCCAGCCCGGCGGCCGCTCGCCCCGCCCCACCACCAGCAGCGAACCCACGATGTTGCGGACCATGTGGTGGAGGAAGGCGTTGGCCTGCACCTCCACCGCCACCTCGTCGCCGTCCCGGCGCACCGCGATCGCCTGCAGCTCGCGCCGGGCGTGGCTCGCCTGGCACTGCACGCTGCGGAAGGCGGAGAAATCCTGTTCCCCTACCAGCGCCTGCGCCGCGGCGTGCATGGCCGCGGCATCCAGCGGCATCCGCTCCCAGCCCAGGTACTGGCGGTCCAGCCCGGGCCGGGCGCCGCGGTTGAGGATCCGGTAGCGGTAGCGGCGCGCGCGCGCCGAGAAGCGGGCGCTGAAATCGTCCGCGACCGGAACGCACCATCTCACCGCCATCGCCGGCGGCAGGTTGGCGGTGGCGCCCAGCACCCAGGCGCGCGGGTCGCGCACCGCGTCGGTGTCGAAATGCACCACCTGGCACCGCGCGTGCACGCCGGCGTCGGTGCGGCCGGCGCAGACGGTGTCGATGCGCGCGTCCGCCACCTTCGACAGCGCCGTTTCCAGCGCGGTCTGCAGGCTGCCGTCGGGCGCGTCGGCCCCGGCCGCGCTCAGGCGCTGCCAGCCGGAGAACCCGCCGCCGTCGTATTCGACCCCCAGCGCGAAGCGCATCCCGCTTGCCGGCGCCTCAGCCCAGCTCGCGCAGCATGCGGGCGGCGTCCTCGCGGGCGGCGGGATCGGCGTCGTCCAGCAGTTCGCGCAGCAGCTGGCGGGCGGAATGGTCGTCGCCGATGTCCTGGAAGGCGCGCGCCAGCTTCAGCCGGTGGGCGGCGCTGGCCGGGGCGGCGTCGGCGGCGGGGACGAAGCGCGGCACCTCCGGCACCGCCGGCGGCGGCTCGGGCGCCCGGCGGGCGCGGCCGTCGTGCCAGGCCGGCGCCGGGGTGTCCGTGGCGGCGTCCAC
>CAMLJA010000131.1 GCA_946480065.1 uncultured Thermomonas sp.
AAGCGTCTCCTAGCCGTTGTCGAGCAGATAGCCGCGGTCGAGCACCGAACGTTCCCCGCCTACAGCGAGGCGCGCTTCCCACAGCGGATGTCGCGACGCGATTTGCGGAATCACCGCGAAGTTGTAGACCGGGGGGGGTGAGGACACGGCCCATTCCAGCGTCGGCGCATCCCAGGGGTTCGGGCCGGCGGGCTGGCCGCTGCGCAATCCCTGGCGCACGTTGGCCAGGAACATCAGGATGCCCGTGGCGAACAGGAAGGCACCACAACTCACGACCAGGTTGGCGGTCCCGAAGCCCATGTGCTCGCTGTAGGTCCAGACCCGGCGCGGCATGCCGGCCAGCCCCAGCCAGTGCATCGGGAAGAACGTCAGGTTGAAGCCGATGAACATCACGCCGAAGGTCCAGCGGCCGAACCGTTCGGGGATCATCTTGCCGGTGATCTTCGGGAACCAGTGGTAGATCGCGCCAATCACCGGGAACACGTTGATGCCGAGCAGCACGTAGTGCAGGTGCGCGACCACGAAATAGGTGTCGGTCAGTTGCCAGTCCAGCGCCAGGCTGGCGGTCATCACGCCGGACACGCCGCCGATCACGAACAGCAGGATGAAGCCGGCGAAATACAGGAACGGCACCGTCATCCTGACGCGGCCGGTGTGGATCGTGGCGATCCAGGCGAACACCGCCACCGCGCTGGGGATGGCGATGATGAAGCTGGCCGCCGAGAAGAAACTCAACGCGAGCACCGGGATGCCGGTCGCGAACATGTGGTGCAGCCAGACGCCGAAGCCGACGATCATGGTCGAGACCGTCGCGACCGCGACCGCGGTGTAGCCGACCAGCGGGCGGCGGCAGTGCACCGGCAGCGCGTCGGACACCAGGCCCATCGCCGGCAGCACGATCGCGTAGACCCAGGGGTGGCCGAAAATCCAGAACAGGTGCTGCCACAGCAACGGCTGGCCGCCGCCGGACACCTCGAAGAAGTGGGTGCCGTAGTTGCGGTCCAGCCACAGCATCAGGCAGGCCAGGCTCACCGCGGGCACCGCGAGCAGGTTCGCGGCCGATGCGGTGAGCGTGCCCCAGACCAGGATCGGTACCCGGTTGATCGACATGCCGGGCGCGCGCATCCGCAGCAGGGTCACCACGAAGTTCGCCGACCCCACCGTGGTCGACAGGCCCAGGAAGATCAGCCCAAGCGCGTACACGTCGATGTTGGGCCCGGGCGAATAGGCCCTGGCGGTGTTGGGAACGTAGTTGAACCACCCGCCGTCCGGCGCCGCGCCGAGCGGGAAACTGACGTACAGGAACAGCCCCGCCGCGAGGAACAGCCAATAGCTGAGCGCATTGAGCCGCGGGAAGGCCATGTCGCGGCTGCCCAGGATCAGCGGCCACAGGTAGTTGGAAAAGCCCGACAGCATCGGCAGCGCGTACAGGAAGATCATCGTGACGCCGTGCATCGAGAACAGCTGGTTGTACTGCTCGGGCGACAGCACGCGCGCATCGGGTTGCGCCAGCTGCACGCGCATCGCAAGCGCTTCCACCCCACCGACCAGCAGGAACACGAAGGCCGTCACCAGGTAGCGGATGCCGATCGTCTTGTGGTCGACGGTGCCGAACCAGCCTCTCGGGCCGGGCGCGTCCTTCCACGCGCCTTCCAGGCGCTCGGCGAGCTCGGGCGGATTCGGGGAGGCCGGGCGCATGTCGGCGGGCGGAATCGTCGACATCAGTGCAGGCTCCCCAGGTAGTCGACGACGGCCTTTCGCTCGTCGTCATCCATCGGTACCCGGGGCATCCTCGCGCCCGGCTTCAGCGCCTGCGTGTGCGCAAGCCACTGCTCTCGCGCCGCCGGCGTATTGGGCAGGATGCCGGCGGCGAGCGTGGTGCGGCTCGCGAAATGGGTGAGGTCCGGCCCGTAGATGCCGCCGGCAGGGGTGCCGCGCACGGTGTGGCAACTCAAGCAATCCTTCGCGAATACCTCCGCGCCGCGTCCTTGCGGAGGCTGCGCCGGTTGCCGCGCATGTCGCAGCCAGGCCGCGAATTCGCCCGGCGGCAACGCGACCACGCGAATGCCCATTTTCGCGTGCTCCAGGCCGCAGAATTCCGCGCATTGCCCGATGTAGGTGCCCGGCGCATCCGCCTGAATCCAGGTGGCGTTCCACGCGCCGGGGATCGCGTCCATCTTCGGACCCAGCTTGGGGACCCAGAAATCGTGGATCACGTCCGCGGACGTGAGCTGCAGGCGCACGGGCGTCCCGGTGGGGACGACCAGCTCATTGGCCGTGGTGAAGACGTCCCCCGGGCGGTCCGCCTGGTAGCGGATCTCCCACCACCACTGGTGGGCGGTGACCTGCACCTGCACGCCTCCCCCTGCGGGCGGCGCGGCGACGGCGCGCGTGACCATGAAGTTCCAGACGGCCATGGCCAGCAACACGGGCACCGAGACACCCAGGCCCCAGTAGATCCAACCGAGCCCGCTTGCGCCCGGGTGCACGGTGGCGCCGTCCTCGAGCGCCGCGCGGCGACCTCGCCTGATCGCGATCAGGATCATCGCCAGGATCACGGCGACGACTGCCGTGCAGATCCAGAGGAAGCCGCCGGCCAAGGCCTGGATGGGCAGTGCCGCGGGGCCTGCGGCGTCCTCGAGGTAACCCATTGGCGTCGACACGCACCCCGACAGCAGGACGCCGCCGAACAGCGCTCCGGACCTGGGAAGACGTCGGGCTACCGCGATCGCGTGGCGTCGGCGCTGCCTCATTGCCTCAATGCCCCTCGGCCTCGACATGGGCCATGTCGGCCTTCTTGTCTTCCGTCGCCCGCTGTGCCGGGACGAAATCACCCTGCAGCTCCGCCTGCGCCATGTCCGGGGGCACCCCGCCACCGAGCGAATGCACGTAGGCGGTCAGCTTCCAGAGAGTCTCGGGGGGCAGCGAGCGTCCCCAGGCGGGCATGCCTTTCGGGCGCCCCTCGGAGATGGTCTTGTAGATCGCCGAAGGCGTGCCGCCGAAGCCCCAGTGCGGATCGGTCAGGTTGGGCCCCATGCCGCCGGTGCCGCCGTAGTTGTGGCAGCCCGCGCAGTTCATCTCCATGAACAGGCGGTGGCCTTCCTCGATCGCGCGCGGATCGTCGCCATAGGGGTTGGACCAGGTGAGTGGCGCATGCGCCTCCGGCGAGCCGGCGATGTCGCCGGTCGGGGTGGCCGCGCGCCGGCGGGCCTCGGGCGGCATGTCCGGGGGCGGGGGAGAGTGCCTGCCCGTCGACGCGCCGGTGTCCGGGTGCGAGGCCATGATCCATCCGGTTGCACCGGCGGCGACCGCGGCGCTCGCGAGCATGGCGGCGATGGCGGTGGCCGTCTTCATGGCGCTGTCGCGGCGACGTGCGGGGAATCTGCGGCGTCCTTGCCGTCCAGCGAGAATACGTAGAGCGTCGATCCGCGCTCCGGGAGCCCCTTGCGGCCCGACTGGACCATCGCCGCCCCACCGACGCCGCTGGCGATGGCCACGTACTGGCGGCCATCAGGTCCCAGGTACGTCATGGGTTGGCCGACGATCCCCGACGACAGCTTCTGCTGCCAGAGCTTCTTGCCGGTCCGGGCGTCGACGGCGCGGAACCAGCCGTCGGTCGTGCCGTAGAACACCAGGTCTCCCGCGGTCGCCACCGCGCCCGACATCACCATGAACGGTTCGGGGATGGTCCAGGCGCGCTTGCCGGCGACCGGGTCCCAGGCGATGAACGCCCCCCAGTCGCCGTCCTCGCCATCGGCGGACATCCGGCGCATTTCCATCCCGTCGTAAGGGGTGCCCGGGATGTAGCTCACCTTGTGGTCGGTCAGGTCCATGCAGATGTTGAAGATGCCGACGTAGAGCAATCCCGTGCGGGGCGAGAACGCCGGGGGTTCCCAATCCTTCTGCCCGATGTCGGGCGGACAGACCCTGAGCTGGACGCCCACCTTGGGTTCCTTTTCGGGATTGACGATCGGACGCCCGGTCTTGTAGTCGAAGCCGGTGGACCAGTTCTGGTAGGCGAACGGATCCGCGCGCAGGACCTTGCCGGTCGTTCGATCCAGCACGTAGGCGTAGGTGTTGCGATCGAAGTGGACCAGGGTCTTGCGCATGCGTCCGCCGATCGGCAGGTCGAGCAACACCGCCTCGTTGACGCCGTCGTAGTCCCACTGGTCATGCGGCGTGAACTGGTAGGCCCAGACGGCCTCGCCGGTGTCGAGGTCGCGCGCGAACATCGTGGAGCTCCACAGGTTGTCGCCCGGGCGCTGCGCCGGGACCCGCGGGCCGGGATTGGAGGTCCCGTAGTAGATGAGGTTGAGCTCCGGGTCGTAGGAGATGAATCCCCAAACGGCGCCCGCGCCGGTGGGCGCCATGCCGGCCGGCCAACTGCGGACGCCGAGATCCTTGCCCTTGTACTGCGGGTAGAACGGCTTGAAGCGCGGCCCGATCTTGACCTTGTCGTCGGGGCCGGTGGAGGTCGCGCGCCACAGTTCCTTGCCGGTGGCGACGTCCAGTGCCGCGATCCAGCCGGTAACGCCCATTTCACCGCCGGAGTTGCCGACGATCACCTTGTCGCCCACCGCGAAGGCGGACATGGTCATGGTCACGCCGTTCTCGACGTTGTCCATCTTGGTCCGCCAGACTTCCTTGCCGGTCTTGGTATCGACGGCGACGACGTGCGCGTCGAGCAGCGTATAGATCAGCTTGCCGTCGGCGTAGGCCCAGCCTCGCAGCACGGGATCGCAGCAGGCCTTGCCGATCGCCATCTCGGAAGGCTTGGGTTCGAAGCTCCACTTGACCGGGGCGCCCGGCTTGGTGAGGTCCAGCGCGAACGCCTTGTCGGGGAAGGGCGAAACGACGTACATCGTGTCGCCCACCACCAGCGGTCCGCCCTCGTGGCCGTAAGGCACGCCGTCGGAAAAGGTCCACGCCACCTGCAGGCGATCCACGTTGCCGGTATTGATCTGGTCCAGCGGGCTGTAGCGCGTGTTCGCGTAGTCGCGGGCCTGGCTGTGCCACTCGCCGGCGGGCGTGTTCGGCGCGGGGTTGAAGCGGGGCGAGGACGCGCCTTGCGTCGGTGCGCGTGCCGTGGGTGCCGCGGGTGCGGGCGCGGCGCGCTGGCCGCACGCGACGGGCCCGAGCGCCAGGCAAGCAGCCATTGCAAGCGTCCGTAGGGGGCGAAGCCACGCATCATCGAGACTTGCGTTGCCGGCGACCACTGGAGCCGGTGGGCTGCAGCGGGGAAGAATCGAATGCGGGCGCTCGACGAGCAAGGAAGCCTCCTCTCGATGTGCATGCGCGGTGCGCGTTGGGCGGATCCCGGGCGTCGCGCGTTGCGCGTTGCGCGCTCACCACACGCAAGAAAACCGGCCCTTCACCTCGACGTTTTCCATGCGGTGCATGGCACGTCACCATGGATTGAAACGCCGGCAACGTGATTGCCAAGTGATATCACGCCCGTTCCTCGCGGTTTAACGAAGCGCTGAGATTGCGCCTTCCCTGCGAGACCCCATCCCCATCGCGAGGATCGCGCATCGGCATCCACCCGGCGCATGCAGCGCTACCGCAAATCGCGAGTCGTCGCGTATCGGGGTGCAATCACCCTAGACCGGCGTCGGACAGAAGTCGGGCTTAAGGCAAGTCCATGACAGGTTCGCCGGCGCCCATGCGCGCTCGTTCGAAGCCTGCAGCCTCGATCGCCGCCTGCCGCTGCGGGAGGGATGTGCCCGCCGATGCGCAGGCGGATCAGAGACGGGGCGTCAGGCCGGCGGTCCGAACTCTTCGGCGGGCAGCGCCAGGAACGCCCAGAAGGGCCGGTCGCGCGCGGCCCAGGCGG
>CAMLJA010000132.1 GCA_946480065.1 uncultured Thermomonas sp.
GTCGGCCTGCCGCGGCCAGTCCGCGCGCACCTGCCGCGCCAGCCAGTCCGGCCAGGCCTGCGCGGGATCGCTGGCTGGCAGGCCCTCGCGCTGGGCGCGGCGCAGCAGCGCGTTGACCATCCCGGCCTGGTGGGCGCGACCGAGGGCGCGCGCGGCATCCACCGTGGCCGCCAGCGCGGCGTGCGCGGGCAGGCCGAGTTCAAGTTGGGCGAAGCCGGCCAGCAGCAGCGCGCGCAGCAGGCCGTCGCGCTGGCCCAGCGGGCGCGGCGTCCAGCCGTCCAGCGCGGCGTTGTAGCGCACGCGCTGGCGCAGCGCGGCCAGCACCATCGCTTCCACCAGCGCACGGTCGCGCGGGTCGTCGAGGGTGGGGAGGCTGGCGGCCAGCGCGGCCCGGAGCGAGCGGCCGCGGTGCAGCACCTCGTCCAGCGTCCGGGCCGCGGCGACGCGGGCGGCGACGCCGGCGGTCATGCCGGCAGGTCGCGGCGGGCGTTGAGATAGTCCTGCGCGGACACCAGCCTGCCGCCGTCGCGCTGCAGCGTGCGCAGGCGCAACGCGCCCTCGCCGCAGGCGATGTCGATGCCGTCGCGGCCGGCGCGCAGCACGGTGCCGGGCGCGGCGGCGTGGGCCTCCTCCAGGGCGACCGCGGCGTGGATGCGCACGCGCTCGCCGGCCAGCTGGGCTTCCGCCACCGGCCACGGGTTGAACGCACGCACCTTGTTGGCGAGCACCATTGCCGGCTGCGCCCAGTCGAGTTTCGCTTCCGCCTTGTCCAGCTTGCGGGCATACGTCACGCCCTCGGCCGGCTGCGGATGCGCCGGCAGCTGGATGGTGGCGCGCAGCAGGCCCAGCGCATCGGACAGCACCTTCGCGCCCAGCTCGGCCAGGCGGTCGTGCAGCTGCCCGCCGGTTTCCGCGGGGCCGATGTCGAGCGCCTGCGCCAGCAGCACCGGGCCGGTGTCCAGCCCCTTTTCCATCCGCATCAGGCAGACGCCGGTGCGGGTGTCGCCCGCCTCGATCGCACGCTGGATCGGCGCCGCGCCACGCCAGCGCGGCAGCAGCGAGGCGTGCACGTTCCAGCAGCCGTGCTCGGGGATGTCCAGCACCGATTGCGGCAGGATCAAGCCGTAGGCGACCACGACCATCACGTCGGGCTTGAGCGCGCGCAGCGCGGCCCTGGATTCCGCCGAACGGAAGTGTTCCGGCTGATGGACGGGAATGCCGCGCTGCACCGCTTCCAGCTTCACCGGCGAAGGCGTCAGCCCGCGGCCGCGGCCGGCAGGCCGGTCCGGCTGGGTGTAGACCGCCACCACCTCGCCCCTGGACGCGGCGGCGCGCAGGCAGGGCACGGCGAACTCCGGCGTGCCGGCGAAGACGATGCGCATGGCTCAGGCGGCCCGCTTGGCCTTCAGCAGCTTCTTGCGCACCATCTCGCGCTTGAGCGGGGAGAGGTAGTCGACGAACAGCTTGCCCAGCAGGTGGTCCATCTCGTGCTGGATGCAGACCGCCAGCAGGCCGTCGGTGGTCAGCTCCTGCGGCTGGCCGTGGCGGTCGAGGTAGCGCACCGTGATGGTGTCGGCACGGGTGACGTCGGCGAAGATGCCCGGCACCGACAGGCAGCCCTCCTGGTAGACCTGCCCGCCCTCGCTGGCCACGATCTCCGGGTTCACGAACACCAGTGGCCGGCTGCGGTCGTCGGTCACGTCGATGACCATGAAGCGCTGGTGCACGTCGACCTGGCTGGCGGCCAGGCCGATGCCGGGGGCCTCGTACATGGTCTCGAACATGTCGTCCAGCAGCGCCTGGAACGCCGGCGTGGCCAGCGCGGCGGGGTCGACGTCGACCGCCCTGGTGCGCAGGCGCGGATCGGGGAATTCGAGGATCGGGAGCAGGGCCATGGGGCAATTCCGGGGACGTGGGACCGCATCCGCGGCGGCAGTGGCGATTGTAACGCGGGCAAGCTGGATGCCCGCTTGCCAGCGGTCCGGTCTTGTGGGCTATAGTGGCCCGGCTCCAGGGGGTTTTTGCCAAGGGAAGCGGGGAGATGGCCGCCATGCTTGAACGCATTTCTGATGTGCTGCGCCCGCGCGGGCTGCGGACCGTGCTCGCCGCTGCGCTGATCACCATGGCCAGCTACGCGGCCGCGGTGGAGCTGCGCGCCGACCACCCCGAGACCTACGTGGTCAAGCGCGGGGACACCCTGTGGGACATCGCCGGGCGCTTCCTCAAGCGGCCGTGGCTGTGGCCCGAGATCTGGCAGGCCAACCCGCAGATCAAGAACCCGCACCTGATCTACCCGGGCGACGTGATCAGCCTGGCCTACCTGGACCGGGTGGCGGTGCAGCCCGGCCCGCGGACCGGCGCGCCGGTCAACGCGGTGGCGCTGGCCGAGATCGAGCCGTTCCTGAAGGACCTGCGGATCGTCGACAGCATCGACGACCTGCCCTACGTGGTCGGCCTGGAAGAGGACCGCCTGCGCGCCAGCCGCGGCCAGGTGGCCTACGTGCGCGGCCTGGACGGCATCGCCCCGGGCCAGCGCTACCTGGTGGTGCGCGCCGAGAAGCGCTACCGCCACGTCGACCGCGCCGGCCTGTGCTGCGACCTGTTCCAGACCCAGGACCTGGACTACCGCGGCCGCGCCGAGCGCGACCCCGGCGTGTTCTGGAGCAACGTGGTGTTCCCCGACAAGGGCACCGAGTTCATCGGCTACGAGCTGGTCACCCAGTCCACCGGCACCGTGACCCGCGGCGAAGTGGGCGGCATCCAGGCCTCCACCCTGCTACTGGACAGCGAGGGCCGCGAGGTGCGCGTGGGCGACCGCCTGATCCCGGTCGAGGCCCAACCCTACGACCTGCAGTTCTTCCCGCACGCGCCGCGCCAGCAGCAGGAATACGGCCGCCTGCAGGTGATGGCGGTGGCCGACATGCTGACCACCGGCGGCCCGCACGACGTCATCGCGATTTCCGGCGGCAGCGAGCAGGGCATCGACAACGGCACCGTGTTCTCGCTCTGGCGCCGCGGCCAGTCGACCGTGGACCGGGTGCAGACCGGGCCGGACCGCGACGAGGACCTGGTGATGTTCGAGTCCAAGGTGCGCCTGCCGGACGAGTACGCCGGCCACGCGATGGTGTTCCGCACCTTCGGCAAGGTCAGCTACGCGCTGGTCATGGACAGCGTCAAGCCGACCCGCGTGGGCTATGAACTGAAGCATCCCGACGCGCCGTACTGACACGGGGTTTCCCGACCCCTCCACGCGACGGCGCCCGAGGGCGCCGTCGTCGTTTCCGGCCCACGCTGGCGGCATGCCAGCCACTCCCGAACACCTCGCCCTGCTGCGCCTGCTCGCCTCCGGCGCCCCCGCCGCGGCGCTGCGGCGCCTGCAGGACAGCCACGGCGGCGCGGAACCGGCGCTCGCCGCCGGCCGGCGCGACTGGGCCAGCCACGGCCTGGATGCCGCCGCCTGCGCCGCCCTGCGCCAGCCGCCCGCGGCCGTGGCCGGCTGGGCGCGCTGGCTGGACGGCCCCGACCGCCACCTGCTGGGCTGGCGCGACCCGGGGTATCCGCCGCTGCTACGCAGGATCGCCAGCCCGCCGCCGATGCTGTTCGTGGCCGGCGACCCCGGCCTGCTCTGGCGCCCCGCGGTGGCGGTGGTGGGCAGCCGCGCGGCCACCGCCGGGGGGCGCGCCAACGCCGCCGCCTTCGCGCGGGCGCTGGCCGCGGCCGGCCTGTGCGTGGCCAGCGGGCTGGCCGCCGGGATCGACGCGGCGGCCCACGCGGCGGCGCTCGAGGTCGGCGGTGCCACGGTCGCGGTGCTCGGCACCGGCCCGGACGTCCCCTACCCGCCGCGCCACCGCCCGCTGCTGGACCGGGTGGCCGCGCACGGCGCCGTGGTCAGCGAGCATCCGCCCGGGACCGGGCCGTTGCGCCAGCATTTCCCCAGCCGCAACCGCATCCTCGCCGGGCTGAGCCTGGGCGTGCTGGTGGTGGAGGCGGCCGAGCGCTCCGGCGCCCTGATCACCGCCCGCCTGGCCGGCGACGCCGGGCGCGAAGTGTTCGCCCTGCCCGGCTCGATCCACAACCCGATGGCCCGCGGCTGCCACCGCCTGCTGCGCGAGGGCGCCGCGCTGGTGGAGGGGCCGGCCGAGGTGCTGGAGGCCCTGGCCCCGCTGGCGGTGGACCTGGCGCGCGCCCTACGCGGGGAGCTGGAGGCCACCACGACGGTGCCGGCCGCGCCCGCGCCCGCCCTGGACCGGGACGATCCGGACTACAACCGGTTGTGGCAGGCGCTGGGCCACGACCCCACCGGTATGGATGAACTGGTGGAGCGGACCGGATTGACGGCCGCCGACCTGTCGGCCATGCTGCTGGCGCTGGAGCTGGAAGGGCGGGTTGCGGCGGAACACGGCCGCTACGCGCGGATCACGGCCCGGGACCAGCGATGAACGTGCACGGCGCCGCGAAGGCGCAGGCCGGAGGACATGAAAGAAAGCATCCTGGACGTCCTGCTGTACCTGTTCGAGCACTACTTCACCAACGAGGCCCTGGCCGTGCCGGGCGACGACTTCACCGCGCAGGACGGCCCGCTGGTCGGCGAACTGACCGAGGCCGGCTTCTCCGCGCCCGAAATCCGCAAGGCGTTCGACTGGCTGGACGCGCTGGCGCGCCAGCGCCCGGCCCCGGGCCAGGCCCGCGCCGGCGGCCCCACCCGGGTCTTCCACGAGGCCGAACTGGCCAAGCTGGACCGCGAGGCGCGGGGGTTCCTGCTGTTCCTGGAGCAGCACGGGATCCTCGGCGCGGAGCAGCGCGAGCTGGTGCTGGACCGGGCCATGGCCCTGGACCAGGACGAGCTGGACCTGGACGACCTGAAATGGGTGGTGCTGATGGTCCTGTTCAACCAGCCGGGCAGCGAGGCGGCCTATGCCTGGATGGAAACCCAGATGTTCCTGGACGAGCCGGAACCGGTGCACTGAGGCCCCCGCGCGGGCGCCCGGGGAGCCCGGGAACCGGCCTTCCCGCCCGCGCCCCGCCGCCCCCGGCGCTTGACAGCCGGGCCCGGCGCCGATTCCACTGTGGCGCAACACGCCGAACGCCCGGGGCCCGCCGCCCCGGGCGTTGGCTTCTGCGGCTCCCCCTCCACGCCGCCTTACCTCGCGCCACCGGAAGCTGTGCCCCATGGCCAAGAACCTGCTCGTCGTCGAGTCGCCCGCGAAGGCGAAGACGATCAACAAATACCTCGGCAAGGACTTCACGGTCCTGGCCAGCTACGGCCACGTGCGCGACCTGGTGCCCAAGGAAGGCGCGGTCGACCCCGACCACGGGTTCGCCATGCGTTACGACCTGATCGAGAAGAACGAGAAGCACGTCGAGGCGATCGCCAAGGCGGCCAAGGCGGCCGACACCCTCTACCTGGCGACCGACCCGGACCGCGAGGGCGAGGCCATTTCCTGGCACATCGCCGAGATCCTGAAGGAGCGCGGCCTGCTGGAGGGCAAGCCGCTGCACCGGGTGGTGTTCACGGAAATCACCCCGCGCGCCATCAAGGAGGCGATGCTGCACCCGCGCCGGATCGCCGGCGACCTGGTGGACGCGCAGCAGGCGCGCCGGGCGCTTGACTACCTGGTCGGCTTCAACCTCTCGCCGGTGCTCTGGCGCAAGGTCCAGCGGGGGCTATCCGCGGGCCGGGTGCAGTCGCCGGCGCTGCGCATGATCGTGGAGCGCGAGGAGGAGATCGAGGCGT
>CAMLJA010000133.1 GCA_946480065.1 uncultured Thermomonas sp.
GGCGAGGAAGGCCGCGTCGTCCAGCGCGGCCACCGCCCCGGCCTCGCCGCGCGGCACGCCGTGCACCAGCCCGTAATGGCCGTCGCCGCGCGGCAGCAGCGCGGTCGGGCCGTGGCCGGTCAGGCGCTCGTAGGCGGTGCCGTCGGGCGCGCGCTGCGTACGCAGGCGCGCCACGAACAGGGTCTGCCCGTAATCGTGTTCGTCGGTGCCGATGCCGAGCGCGTCGCGCACCGTGCTGCGGGCGCCGTCGGCGGCGACCAGCAGCTTCGCGCGCAGCACGCGTTCGCCCGCGGCATCGGCGATCCGCACGTGGCGCAGACCGGCATCGCCCTCCTCCAGCCCCACAAAACGCGCAGGCCGGTAGCGGGTGAGGTGCCGGAGCTGCGCCAACCGCGCCTCCAGCGCCTCGCCGAAGTCGCGCGCCACCACCACCCGCCCGAACACCTCGCGGCCGTACGCGGCGGCTTCCAGGCGGATGCGGCCAAAGTCGCCGCTGCGGCTGACGTGGATGCGCCGGATCGGCCCGGTGGGCGCGCGCAGCAGCGGCAGCACGCCGAGCGCCTGCAACGCGTTCAGGGTGGCCTCGGCGAAGCTGAGGTTGCGCTGGTCGAACACCGGCGGCAGGGCATCGGCGGGCGCGGCCTCGACCAGGCCGACGTCCAGGCCCTGGGCGTCGAGCGCGATGGCGAGGCTGGCGCCGACCAGCCCGCTGCCCACGACCAGGACATCGTGCGGGGCGTCGGCGTCTCGGGGCATCGGGGGCATTGCGCTATGCTACCGGCTCCGCTGCCGCACGCCGAAACGCCCATGAACCGCCCCGCCTCCCTGTCCGCCTCCGGCCCGCTGACGCTGGCCGCGCTGATCCTGCTCGCCGCGTTCAGCCGGGTGCTGCCGCATCCGCCGAACTTCTCGCCGATCGAGGCGGTGGCGCTGTTCGGCGGCGCCCATTTCGCCAGCCGCCGCTGGGCGCTGCTGGTGCCGCTGGCGGCGATGTTCGCCTCCGACCTGGCGCTGGGGATGCTGAACGGCGGGATCTACTGGGACTACTTCGCCAGCGCCGGCTACCTGCTGGTGTACGCGTGCATCGCGCTGTCCACCCTGCTGGGCTTCGGCCTTCGCGGCCGGGTCGACGGCGCCCGCGTGCTGGGCTATTCGCTGGCCGGCTCGGCGCTGTTCTTCGCGGTGACCAACTTCGGCGCCTGGCTGTCGGACCCGCTTTACCCGAAGACCGCGGCCGGCCTGGCCGCCGCGTACGTGGCCGGGATCCCGTTCTTCCAGTGGACCGTGCTGGGCACGCTCTGCTATGCCGCGCTGCTGTTCGGCGGGTTCGCGCTGCTGCGCAACCGCGTGCCGGCCCTGCGCGCGCGCACCGTCTGAGGCCCGGCGATGGGCAACCGCCTGTCGAAGATCTACACCCGCACCGGCGACGACGGCACCACCGGGCTGGGCGACGGCACCCGCGTCGCCAAGGATTCCGCGCGGGTCGCCGCCTACGGCACGGTCGACGAGGCCAATTCCTGCATCGGCCTGCTGCTGGCCTGCGCTGAGGTCCCGGGCGACGTGCGCGACCTGCTGACCCGGGTCCAGCACCAGCTGTTCGACCTCGGCGGCGAGCTGTGCATCCCCGGCCACGCCGCCATCGCCGATGCCGACATCGACGCCCTGGAAGCCCGGCTCGACCACTACAACGACGACCTGCCGGCGCTGCGCGATTTCATCCTGCCCGGCGGCGGCGAGGCGGCGGCGCGCTGCCACGTGGCGCGCACGGTGGTCCGCCGCGCCGAGCGCGAGGCGGTGACGCTGGCCCGGCACGACGCGGTGCGCCCGCAGGCGATCCGCTACCTCAACCGGCTGTCCGACCTGCTGTTCGTGCTTGCGCGGGTGCTGGCGCGCGCCAGCAGGCAGGGCGAGGTGCTCTGGGACCACGACCGCCGCAAGGGCTGAGCGATGCGCGCCGACGTCCTGCGCGTCTACACCCACCCGGCCTGCCTGCGGCACGACACCGGCCCCGGGCACGCCGAGCGCCCGGAGCGCCTGACCGCGGTGGTGGAGGCGCTGGGCGCCAGCTTCGCCACCCTGGCCTGGCGCGACGCGCCGGCCGCCAGCCGCGGGCAGCTGCTGCGGGTGCACGACGCGCGGCTGCTGGACGAAGTCCTGGAAACGCATCCCGCGGCGCGCATCGCGCTGGACCCCGACACCGTGCTGTCGCCGCATTCGGCCGAGGCCGCGCTGCGCGCCGCCGGCGCCGCGGTGGCGGCGGTCGATGCCGTGCTGGGGGGTGAAGCGCTGCGGGCGTTCTGCGCGGTGCGGCCGCCGGGCCACCACGCCACCGCCGGCACCGCGATGGGCTTCTGCCTGTTCAACAACATCGCGGTGGCCGCGCGCCACGCGCTGGACGCGCGCGGGCTGGAACGGGTGGCGGTGGTCGACTTCGACGTCCACCACGGCAACGGTACCCAGGCCATCTTCGAACACGATCCCCGGGTGCTGTTCGCCAGCTCCCACCAGTGGCCGCTGTACCCCGGGACCGGGGCGCGCAACGAAACCGGCGCCGGCAACATCCTCAACGCCCCGCTGCCGCCGGACGTCGACGGCGCCGCCTTCCGCGCGGCCTGGCGGGAGCGCCTGCTGCCGGCGGTGGACGCGTTCCGGCCGCAGCTGCTGCTGGTGTCCGCCGGCTTCGACGCGCACGCGCGCGACCCGCTGGCGCAGCTGCGCCTGCAGGCCGACGACTACGCGTGGATCACCGCGGAACTGGTCGCGCTGGCCGACCGCCACTGCGGCGGGCGGATCGTCTCCAGCCTGGAGGGCGGCTACGACCTGGTGGCGCTCGCCGAATCCAGCGTGGCGCACCTGCGGGCGCTAGGCGCCGCCTGACGGCTCCGGGTCCGGCACGAACGCCAGCGCCGCGGAATTGATGCAGTAGCGCAGGCCTTCCGGCGGTGGACCGTCGGGGAACACGTGGCCCAGGTGCGAGTCGCAGCGCGCGCAGCGCACCTCGACCCGGCGCATGCCGTGGCTGTCGTCGGCGTGGCGGGCCACCGCGCCGGGCACGACCGGACGCAGGTAGCTGGGCCAGCCGGTGCCGGAGTCGAACTTGTCGGCGGAGGCGAACAGCGGGGCGCCGCAGGCCGCGCAGGCGTAGGTGCCCGCCGCATGGTGGTCCCAGTACTTGCCGGTGAACGGCGGCTCGGTGGCCGAGCAGCGGCAGACCGCGTACTGCTGCGGGTCCAGGCGCTGGCGCCATTCGTCATCGGTCAGCGGGAGGCGATCCTCGGCCATGCGAACTCCTGTGGCGCTTGGAACCCGCATCCTGCCAGCGGCGCCGGCAGGCGGCGTGAATGCGCGGGTTTGCCGCCCTGCCGGGCTTCCGGCAAGCTACCCGCCCATTCCGACGCCCCTGGACCCGCCGTGCGCCCAGCCCTGCTGCGCCTGTTGCCGTTGCCGCTGTGGATCGCCCTGTCGCTGCACGCGCGCGCGGCCGGCCAGGACAAGCCGCTGGACTGGGGGCTGTGCCCGGTCGGCGACGTGGTGAAGCCGTTCGCCGATGCGCAGGCCATGCCGGAGGGCCTGAAGATCGACCGGGCGACCCAGGCGACCGACATCGAGGGCGACAGCCTCTCCGGCACCGAGCAGAACCCGGTGTTCAACGGCAACGTGACCTTGCGCCGCGGCGACCAGTTCATGGGTGCCGACAGGCTGACCTACGACAAGGACAGCGAGCACTACGCCGCCGAAGGCAGCATCCGCTACCAGGGCGCCGGCCTGCGGATGGTCGCGCAGAGCGCCGAGGGCGACCAGGCACGCGACATACACACCATCCGCGACCTCGACTACCAGCTGCTGTCGCGCCGCGGCAACGGTGGCGCCGACCGCATCACCCTGGCGGGCGAGCATGGAGCCCTCTACGGCGCGACGTATTCCACCTGCCCCCCGGAGGCGCGCCATTGGGAGGTGCGCGCGCGGCGCATCGACATCGACACCGACAGCGGGATGGCGGTGGCGCGCGGCGCCACCCTCCGGGTCGGCAAGGTGCCGGTGATCTACCTGCCGTGGTTCATGTTCCCGACCGACGAGCGCCGGCGCACCGGCCTGCTGTTCCCCTCGCTGTCCAACTCCAGCCGCAACGGCTTCGACTACAAGCAGCCGTTCTACCTCAACCTGGCGCCCAACTACGACGCCACGATCTCCCCGCGCATCATGACCGCGCGCGGCGTCCAGCTGGGCGCGCAGTTCCGCTACCTCGTCGAGGGCGGCAAGGGCACCGTCGAGGGCAGCTGGATGCCCAACGACGACCTGCGCGACCGCGACCGCGGGCTGTTCCGCTACGCCGCCTACCAGAACCTGGACCGGCATTGGCAGGCGCGCGCCAACCTCAACTGGATCAGCGACCCGCGCTACTACGAGGACTTCAGCAGCAGCCTGGACGGCCTGTCGCTGTTCACCGCGCACAGCGAACTGGGCGTCTACGGCCGCGGCCAGGGCTGGGATGCCGGGATCACCGCGGACCACTGGCAGCTGGCGGACTTCACCCTCACCGAGGCGGTGCTGCCCTACAACCGCATGCCGCGCGGCTTCCTGCACTGGGAGCAGCGCCACGGCCCGGCCCTAGTGGGCGTGGATGCCGAGGCCGTGCGGTTCCAGCACCCCAGCTTCGACGCCGGCTCGCGGCTGGACCTCAAGCCCTGGGTGAGCCTGCCGCTGGAAGGCGACAGCTGGTTCCTGCGGCCCACCGCCGCCTTCCGCCACACCAGCTACCGGCTGGACGACAACTTGGCCGAACGCCTTGGGGGTTCGCGCTCGCCGTCGCGCAACCAGCCGATCTTCAGCGTGGACGGCGGGGTCTACTTCGACCGCGACACCCGGGTGAAGGGCAAGGACTACCTGCAGACCATCGAGCCGAGGCTGTACTACCTGCGCGTGCCCTACGCCGACCAGTCCGACATGCCGCTGTTCGACACCCAGCCGCTGACCTTCAGCTGGGGCCAGCTGTTCCGCGACAACCGCTATTCCGGCGCCGACCGCCAGGCCGACGCCAACCAGCTCACCCTGGCGGTGAGCACCCGCCTGATCCGCCAGTCCGACGGCCGCGAGCGCCTGTCCGCGAGCCTGGGCCAGATCCGCTACTTCGACGAGTCGCGGGTACGCCTGCCCGGCGAGCCGATCACCGAGAAGGGGCGCTCGGCCTGGATCGCCGACGCCAACTACGCGCCCACCGACCGCTGGACCTTCGGCGCCTCCTACCAGTGGGATCCAAAGTTCAACCGCACCGACCTGGCCAGCGTGCGCGCCCGCTATCTGCTGCCGGACGACGGCGTGTTCAACCTGGGCTACCGCTACCGCCGCGGGGTGCTGGAGCAGACCGACCTCTCGTTCCTGTACCCGGTCAACCCCAGCTGGAGCGTCGTGGGCCGCTACTATTACTCGCTGTACGACAACAAGGCGCTGGAAACCCTGGCCGGCGTGCAGTGGGACAGCTGTTGTGTCGCCGTTCGGCTGGTGGCGCGCAGGTACGTGCACAATCGCGCCGGCGAACTGAGCAATGCGCTCATGTTCGAGATCGAACTGAAGGGCCTGGGCTCGGCCGGCCAGGACACCCAGCGTGCCTTGCGGCGGGCCATCCTCGGCTACAATCGGGACGATCTGTACCTGGTGCCGCCGCAGACCGCCACGGGCCAGCCCACCCCGCCCGGCGTCGGCGCGAGGCCCTGGCCCCCGC
>CAMLJA010000134.1 GCA_946480065.1 uncultured Thermomonas sp.
TCTTGTCGATCACCACCGTCTCGCCGGTCAGCGGGTCGGTGCTGCGGTTGGAGAACCAGTAGAAGGCGGCGTAGCCGGCGAACGCCAGCAGGACCCACAGCCGCAGCCCGCCGAAGCCGCGCCGGCCCTGGGCGTACTGGGGACCCAAGGGATTCTGTCTCATGTGTGCTCCTGCGCCCGCGGCGCGCGTCTGGTTGCGACTCGTCGAATCGTCAAAGCTGCCTGACCAACCGGAACCCGATGCGCGCGTTGGTGGCATCCACGCCGCCGTACGCCCGCCACGAGGACCGGACCTGCGCGGGTGCGCTGGACCAGGCGCCGCCGCGGTACATCCGGTCGCGGCAGCCCGGGTTGATCCAGGCGGCGCCGGTCGCCGGTGCGCGGCGGTAGCCCACGTGCCAGCAGTCGGCCACCCACTCGCTGACATTGCCCGCCATGTCGTGAAGGCCGTATGCATTCGGCGCGAAGCTGCCCACCGGGGCCGGCCCCCACCAGCCGTCGCCGTAGCCGGCGAAGGCGTTGCTCCAGTGGCGGCCCTGCGGCGACACGTCGCGGGCGCCGGTCAGGTTGCCGGTCCCGGCCGGCGGCGCCGGCGCGTCCCCCCAGGGGTAGCGGCCCCGCCCGCCCGCGCGCAGCGCGTATTCGAACTCGGCCTCGCTGGGCAGGCGGTAGTGCGCGCCGGTCTGCTCCGACAGCCAGGCGGCGTAGGCCTCGGCGTCGCGCGCGGTGACGTGGATCACCGGCATGCCGTCGCCGGCGCGGCGGCCGTCGTAGCCGGAGCGCCAGTCGATCCCGCTGCCGCGCACGAAGTTGCCGCTGCGCACGTCGTAGGCGATGGAATGGCCGCGCTGGGTGGCGCGCGGCTCGTAGCCGGTGGCGGCCACGAAGCGCCGGAACTGGCCCACGCTGACCTCGGTGCGGGTCATCGCGAAGCCGCGCTCCAGCCGCACGTAGTGGCGCGGGCGCTCGGCGTCGGTGGCGTCGGGATCGTCCGGTGCGGCGCCCATCTGGAAGCCGCCGTGCGGCACCACCACCAGCTCCGGGCCGCGCGAGCCGTCGCGCATGCCGTCGGTGAACACCTGGCCCGGCCGGAACAGCCCGTAGTGGCTGACCAGGTCGATCCGCCGGCGCAGCTCGATGCTGGCCGGGTCGCCGGGATCGGCGATGCGCAGCATCTCGGCCAGCCGCGCGCGCGCCGTGTCCAGGCCGTTGGGATCGCCCAGGGCGATCAGCCCCTGGTCGCGCAGCCAGCGCACGCGCTCGCCGCGGATGGCCTCGATCCGCCGCAGCGCGGCCGGGATGGTGCCGGGGTCGTGGCGCACGGTGGCGGCGAACGCCAGCTGCCGCTGGGCCTCGTCGAACTCGCCGCGCCGCGCCGCGGCCTCCGCGCGCGCGATCAGCGCCGCCTCCACCGCGGCCACCCCGCGCAGCGCGCGCGCGGAGTCCGGCCGCAGCGCCAGCGCCTCGCCGAACGCCCCCAGCGCCCCGCCGGCATCGCCCGCCTCGCCCAGCCGGCCCTGCGCCAGCAGCGCCTCGCCCCGGGCGTTGCGGTCCCAGGCGCGCTCGCCGCGCGACAGCGCCTCCAGGTAAGCCACCACCGCCGGATCCTGCGGCCACAGCTTGCGCAGCACCGCGCCGCGGCGCTGGGCGGCGCGCAGCGCCTGCAGGTCATCGTCGCCCGCGGCCAGCGCGGCCTCGCCCTGCGCCACCAGCGCCGCGCGCGCCTCCACCAGGTCGGCGGCGATGCGCTCGTCGTCCGGCGCCGCCCGCCGCAGCGCGAACAGCAGTGGGATGGCCGAACCCTCGGTCTCGAACAGGTCGCCTGCGGCCAGCGCGCGGCGCGCGCGCCTGCGCGCGTCCGCCACCTCGTCGGGCGCCACCTCCACCGCCGGCAGCGACCAGCTCAGCACCTGCGCCAGCGCATCGTCGCCGCTCACGCTGACCACGCCGGCGGGCGCCGCAGCCGCCGGCGCGGCGGCCGGCGCGGGGGCCTCGCGCCTGCAGGCGGCAAGCGCAAGGGCGGCTGCAATGAGGATCCTGCCTGCGCGCACGCGTGCTCCACGATGGACGGCGTCGGGGGATCGGGCCAACTTAGGCGATGTGGCCCACCCCGGCAACCGCCGCGCATGGACGATAATGGCGGGCATGGCGACCTGGATCGAAACCCCCGACGCGCTGCGCGCGCACCTCGCCACGCCGCCCGCCGTGGTCGGCCTGGATACCGAATTCATCCGCGAGCGCACCTACTGGCCGCAGCTGGCGCTGGTGCAGCTGGCCCTGGGCGACCCCGCGGATCCGACCGCGCCCGGCACCATCCTGCTGGTCGACCCGCTGGTGCCGGGCATGTGCGAGGCGCTGGGCCCGCTGCTGCGCGACCCGGCGGTGCTCAAGGTGATGCACAGCGCCAGCGAGGACCTGGTGGCGCTGCGCCACGCCTGCGGCACCCTGCCCGCGCCGCTGTTCGATACCCAGGTGGCGGCCGCGCTGGCGGGCGTGGGCGGCGGCATGGGCTACCAGAAGCTGGTGCAGGCGCTGGCCGGCGCCGCGCTGGACAAGGGCGAGACCCGCTCCGACTGGCTGCGGCGGCCGCTGTCGGCGGCGCAGCTGGACTACGCCGCCGACGACGTGCGCTACCTGCACGCCCTGCACGCGCAGCTCGACGCGCGCCTGCGCGCGGCCGGCCGCGAGGACTGGCTGCGCGAGGAAGGCGCGCGCCTGCTGGCCACCGTGGCCGAGGACGCCGGCGACCGCTGGCCGCACCTGGCGCTGCGCAGCGCGCAGTTCCTGGACGCGGACGCCCAGCGCCGGCTGCTGCGGCTGCTGCGCTGGCGCGAGGCGCGCGCGCGCGCCAGCGACCGCCCGCGCAGCTGGGTGCTGGACAACGAACTGGCGGTGGCGCTCGCGCGCACGCCGCCGCCCGACCCGGCCGCCCTGCAGGCGGTGCTGGACGCCACCCCCAAGTCGCCGCGCAGCCTGGCCGACGCGGTGTGGCGCGCCCTGTCCACCCCGGCGGACGACGAGGCCGACGCCCCGCTGGCACGCGGCGACGAGCGCGACAAGAAGCAGCTGCGCAGCCTGCAGGAGGCGGTGGCCGCGGTGGCGGGCGGGCTGGGCATCCCCGAGGGCCTGCTGGCCTCGCGGCGCCTGCTGGAAGGCCTGCAGGACGGCGGCGGCTGGGACGGCCCGCTGGCCGGCTGGCGCCGCGCCGTGCTGGAACCGGCGCTGGCCCCGCTGCTGGGTGTTGGCAACGGCGCCGCGCCGTCCGTATAATCGCGTTCCCTCGTGGGGCCATAGCTCAGCTGGGAGAGCGCGTCGTTCGCAATGACGAGGTCGGGAGTTCGATCCTCCCTGGCTCCACCACGATACGGAATCAAGCCGGCCCCGCGCCGGCTTTTTTCTTGCCCGCGCTCAGCGCCCGCCGAACAGGGCGCCGATCGCCAGCGCGGTGCGGTAGGGCTCGGGGTCGTTGCGGTTGCTCAGCAGCACCACGGTCAGCCGCTGCGCCGGCCAGCGCACGATGACGTTGCGGAAGCCGATGGTTTCGCCCGAATGCCACAGGGTGTCGCCGGTGATGCGCCAGCCGAAGCCGTAGCCGGCCTGGTAGCCCTCGCCGGTCACCTCCACCTGCGGCGCGAAGGCCAGCGCGCGCGAGGCGTCGGAGAGCAGGCGGTCGTCGTACAGCGCGGCGTCCCAGCGGGCCAGGTCCTGGATGTTGGAATAGATCCCGCCATCGCCCAGCACCGCGCTGGTGGCGCTCTGGTCGGTGCGCCGCCAGCCGCCGTCGACTTGGCTGTAGCCGAAGGCGCGGTGCGGGACCCCGGGGCCGCCGGCCACGTGGGCCAGGGTGTCGTGCATGCCCAGCGGTTCGAAGATGCGGGTGCGCAGGAAGTCCGGGTAGGCCAGGCCCGAGGCGCGCTCCACCACCAGCGCCAGCAGCGCGTAGCCGCTGTTGCTGTAGCGGTAGGCGCTGCCGGGGCGGAACTGCAGCCGGTCCTCGCGCGCCAGCAGGTCGAGCACGCCGGCGTCGCGGATCTGGCCGTCGTACGGCTCCGCCATCAGGTCTTCGTAGTCGGCCAGGCCGGAGGTGTGCGTCAGCAGGTGGCGCAGGGTGACGCGCGCGGCGGCCTTCGGCAGCGCAGGCAGCCAGCGGCGCACCGGGTCGTCCAGGCCCAGCCGGCCGTCCTGCGCCAGCAGCAGGATGGCCGCGGCGGTGAACTGCTTGCTGACCGAGGCCAGCCGGTAGCCGGTGGCCGGGCCCGCCTCCACCCCGCGCTCCAGGTCGGAGCGGCCGTAGCCGCGGCTGACCAGCGCCTGCCCGTCCTTGAGCACCAGCAGCGAGGCCCCCGGCGCCTCGCCCTCGTAGCGCTGCATCAGCTGGTCGATCCGGGCGTTGCGGGTGGCGGGTTCTGGCAGGGTCACGGGCACGTCGTAGAGGGTGTGGGGAGTGGGTTCCGGCTGGAAGGTGTAGTGCCACCATTCCATCGGGTAGTTGCGGAAGCCGGCGGCCTCCATGGCCATCCGCAACTGCCGGCGATTGTCGCGCTGGGCGTCGCTGGCCTCCGGCGAATCGGTATGGGCCAAGGTGCCGAAGAAATCGAAATCGGTGCCCATGTCCAACGCGGTGCAGCCGGCGTCGCGGCCGTCGCACTGCAGCAGGGTGAGGTCCACGGTGGCGCCGCGGCTGTGGCCGGACACCGGCGCGATGTACTCCCCCAGCAGCTGCGGCTTGTCCAGCCCGGGGTAATGCGCGGCCCTGGTGCGCAGGTCCGCGGGATCGGCGGCCCAGCGCATGAAGTGCGCCACCGCGCGCGCCGGGCGGTAGCAGTCGAACACCCGCAGGCGCTGGTGGCGCGCGCGCAGGGTCGCCTCCACCCGCGCCAGCGCGCGCGCGGCCTCCGCCTTCAGCCAGCAGCGCGGGGCCTCGTAGCCGTCCACCGGCGCGCCGACGAAGTTGTCCGCGCCGAAGTAGCGGATGTCCTGCGACAGGTCCGGCACCAGGCTGCGCAGGTCGACCATGCCGGCCTCCGCCATCGTCCGCGCCGGCGACAGCGACGGCCCGTCGGCGGGCGCCGCGTCGCCCGCCCCGGCCGGCACGGCCAGCGCCAGCGCGGCCGCCAGCGCCAGCCCCGCCGCGATCGTACGTGCGCTAGTCACAGCCGCCCACGCGCGAGAACGCCAGGTCCTCGTAGTCCGAGCTGAAGTCGCCCTCGGGGTCGACCTTGGCCATGCGCAGGCTGCGGGTCGCGCCGCTGCCGGCGAAGTCCAGCCAGGCGTCGATGTCCACCGCGCTGTCGTCCCAGTGCAGCAGGTGGCGGCCGTCGAGGGTCGCGATCCGGCCGTGCATCTTCGGCGACTTCGCCGAGCGCCATTCGACGTCCTCGCCCACCGGGCAGATGCGCACGTCCCCGAACCAGGGGTCGCGCCAGGTGCCCAGCCAGGGCTGCATCTGCGCCGCGGTCACCGGGACGCGCCTCGAGGCGTCGGGCAGCGCTGGACCGGGCGCCGCGGCGGCCGGCGCCGGGCGCTCGAGGTCGTCGGCGTAACCGGCCACGCCCAGCGACGTGAACGGCGCGGTGAACAGCTTCAGCAGCGCCTCGCCCAGCACCGTGCGCGCGCTGCCGCCATCGCCGTTGATCAGGATCACGAAGCCGGAGCGGCGGTCGGGCAGGAGCATCATCATCGAGTACATGCCGCCCAGCGTGCCGGTGTGCGACACCG
>CAMLJA010000135.1 GCA_946480065.1 uncultured Thermomonas sp.
CATCAGCCTGCCGGGCACCGGCGAGGCGCCGTCCGCGCCGGTGTTCGTGGACGGTGAAAAGGCCGTCACGCTGCGGGGTGAGAACATCGCGCAGGAATTCGTCGCCCTGATCGATGCCTATGTCGACCGCCGATACCGAGCACAAGCTCCCGCGTGAGCCCGGCGAGGCCGCGCGCGCGGTCCGCGACGACGCCCGCTTCGGACTGGCGTTCCTGCGCGCGCGCTGGCACTGGCTGCTGCTGCTGTTCGCCGGGCTGCTGCTGCCGCTGTGGGCGTTCGGGTCGATGGCCGACGAACTGCGCGAGGGCGAGGTCTTCTTCTTCGACGAGCCGCTGCTGCGGCTGGCGCACGACCTGGCCAGCGGGGGCGGGGACCGGGTGTTCGCCTTCCTCAGCGCGGTGGGCTACCTGTGGGGGGTGGTGCCGGCCGACATCGCGCTGGTGGGCTGGCTGGGGCTGAAGCGCTGGATGCGCGAGGGCCTGTTCGCCGGGGTGTCCATCGGCGGCTCGGCGCTGCTCAACCTGGGCGCCAAGCAGCTGTTCTCCCGCGCCCGCCCCTCGCTGTGGGAATCGATCGCGCCGGAGAGCTCCTACAGCTTCCCCAGCGGCCACGCGATGGGCTCGATGACCCTGGCCTGCGTGCTGGTACTGCTGGCCTGGCACACCCGCTGGCGCTGGTGGGTGGCGATGCCCGCGGCCGCCTTCGTGGCCGGGGTGGGGCTGTCGCGCATCTACCTGGGCGTGCACTACCCGTCCGACATCCTGGCCGGCTGGGCGGCGGCCAGCGCCTGGACGGTGGCCTGCTACGCGGTCGCCTTCAGCGGGCGCCGGCCGTGGCAGGCAGGTAGCGCGCCGGCAGCGTGAGCGCCGGGGTCTCTGCCTCCCACATCAGCGATACGATCCACCAGCGCCGGCCGTCGTGCATCAGCTGCAGGGTGTTGATGCCGCGCATGGCGTGGTCCTCGCCCTGCAGCCGGCCCTCGTAGGTGCTGAACACGTGGGCGATGTGGCCGAACTGCTCGGTGCGGCGCGCCAGTTCGCGCTCGTGGAAGCCCTTCTCCACCAGCAGGTTGCCGGACAGCGCCACGTAGTCGTTCACCTGCAGCAGGCGCATGCCCACGCTGCCGTCCGGGCGCTGGCCGACCGGCATCATCCGGGCCTCGGGGATGAACAGCGAGCGCAGCCGGTTCCAGTCGCGGGCCTGGCCCACCGGACCGGAGATCACGTCGTACAGGGCGGCCACGATGGCGTCGATGCTGGCCACGTCGGCCTCGGCGGCGGCCGGCACCGCGTGGTTCACGGGCTGCGCGGGCGGGGCCGCGGCGGGGGCGGTCTGGGCGCCGGCGGGCGCGGCCAGGGCGGCGAGCAGGAGCAGCAGGGCAGGGCGCATGCGGGGACCTCCATCGGGCGAAGCCGCATGGATAGCACCCGCCGCGCCGCCGCGGCCCGTGCCGGAATGCACGGTCAGCTGCCGGGGATGTCGGCCTCGGTGGGCGCGTTGCTGCGGTGCTGGCGCGCCAGCCGGGCCTCGCGGTGGGCGATGTAGGCGGTCGCAACGAAGATGATGCCGGCGCCGAGCAGGGTCCAGCGGTCGATGACCTCGCCGAACCACAGCCAGCCGGCGACGGTGACGATCACCAGCTGGACGAAGCTGATCGGGGTCAGCGCCGAGACCTCGCCCAGCTTCAGCGCCCGCGTCCACAGCAGCTGGCCCACCGTTCCCAGCACGCCGGACAGCAGCAGCCAGAGCCAGGCCAGCCCCTGCGGCGGGTGCCAGGCGTACAGCGCCGGGCCCAGCGACAGCGGCACCCAGAACAGGTAGGTCCACAGCACGATGGTGTCCGGGCCGTCGTGGCGGGAGAGCTGCTTGATCTGGATGGCGACGATCGCGGTGATCACCGCCGCGCCCACCGCCACCAGGGTGGCCGGGGTGAACGCGTGCGACCACGGCCGCACGATCACCAGCACGCCCACGAAGCCGGCGGCCACCGCCAGCCAGCGCCGCAGCCGCACCTTCTCGCCCAGCAGCAGCACCGCCGCCACGGTCACGAAGATCGGCGAGGAATAGGCCAGCGACACCGCCTGCGCCAGCGGCAGGTGGGCGATCGACCAGAACCCCATCCACATGCTGACCACGCCGATCGCGCAGCGCACCAGGTAGCGCGACAGCTGGGCGGTGCGCAGGGTGTCGCGCAGGTGCGGCCCCAGCCGCTGGCCACGCCGCAGCGCCGGCCACGCCAGTACCGGCAGCAGCGCCAGCAGGCCGAACAGGTTGCGGAAGAACGCGATCTCCGGCACCGGCTCGGTGCGCGAGGCCAGCCGGATGCACACCGCCATCAGGCCGAAGCCGACCGTGCTGGCCAGCATCAGGCCGGCGGCCCGCAGCTGCACCGCCTGCGGCGGCTGCGCGCTCACCAGGCGGCGCCGACGATGCGCGGTTCGGGCTCGATGGCGACGCCGAAGCGCGCCTGCACCGAGGCGGCGATGCGCCGCGCCAGCTCGAGCAGCTGCGGCCCGGTCGCGTGGCCGTGGTTCACCAGCACCAGCGCGTGGTCGGCGGACACGCCGGCATCGCCGTCGCGGTGGCCCTTCCAGCCGCAGCGGTCGATCAGCCAGGCCGCGGACAGCTTGCGGCTGTCCTCGCCGGCGCCGCGGAACACCGGCATGCCGGGTTGCGCGGTCAGCAGGCCGTCGGCCTGCGCCGCCGGGACGATGGGGTTCTTGAAGAAGCTCCCGGCGTTGCCGAGCACCGCCGGATCGGGCAGCTTGCGGCGGCGGATGCGGATCACCGCCTCCGCCACCTGCGATGCGCGCGGCGCGCCCGCCACGCCCATCGCCTGCAGCTCCTCGCCGATGCCGGCGTACTCCAGCCGCGGCTCGAACGCGCGCGGCAGCGCGAATTCCACCGCGGTCACCACCCAGCGGTCGGGCTCGTGCTTGAAGCGCGAGTCGCGGTAGCCGAACGCGCAGTCGCCGGCCGCCAGTCGGACGAAGCGGCCGGTCGTGCGGTCGAACGCCTCCACCGCGTGGATCCGCTCGCGCACCTCCACCCCGTAGGCGCCGATGTTCTGGATCGGGGCGGCGCCCACGGTGCCCGGGATCAGCGCCAGGTTCTCCAGCCCGGACAGGCCGTGGCCCAGCGTCCACAGCACCAGGTCGTGCCAGCCCAGGCCGGCGTCGGCGCGCACGATGGCGGTGGCGCCGCCGTCGCCGGCGATGGCCACGCCCTGCGCCGCCAGCGACAGCGCCGCGCCCGGCGGATCGCCGGCGAACAGCAGGTTGCTGCCGCCGCCCAGCACCAGCACCGGGCCGTCGCGCAGCATCGCGTAGCCGAACAGTTCCGGCAGCGCCGCGGCGTCGGCCACCTCGACCAGCATCGGCGCGGTCGCCGGCACGCCGAAGGTGTTGCGCGCGTCCAGCCGGGCGCGCTCGACGATGCGGTAGCCGCCGGGCATCGGCGTCATTCGGGCGGCAGGGTGCCGCGGCTGGGGGCTTCCTTGCGCCGGCGCAGGGCCTCCACGCATTCGCCCACCAGCGCCGGGCCGCGGTAGACCAGGCCGGTGTAGAGCTGCACCAGCAGCGCACCGGCGGCCTGCTTGGTGGCGGCGTCGGCCCCGTGCAGGATCCCGCCCACGCCCACCAGCGGGATCGACTCCGGCAGCCGCGTGCGCAGCATCCGCAGCACCACCGTTGACTTGCCCATCAGCGGCGCGCCGGACAGGCCGCCGGCCTCGGCGGCGTGGCGCAATCCCTCCACGCCCTCGCGCGAGGTGGTGGTGTTGGTGGCGACCACGCCGTCCACCTGGAGGTCGCCCAGCACCCGCCCGGCGGCGTCGATGTCGCTCTCGCTCAGGTCCGGGGCGATCTTCACCAGCATCGGCACGCGCTTGCCGTGGCGGGCGGCCAGCGCCTCCTGCTCCTCCCGCAGGGTGCCCACCAGGCGCCGCAGCGCCTGCTCCTCCTGCAGCTCGCGCAGGCCGGCGGTGTTGGGCGAGGAAATGTTGACGGTCACGTAGTCGGCCAGCGGGTACACCTTGCGCAGGCAGTGCAGGTAGTCCTGCGCGGCGTCCTCGTTCGGGGTGTCCTTGTTCTTGCCGATGTTGATGCCGACCAGGCCGCTGCGGCGGCGCGCGCGGCCCACGTTGCGGACCAGCGCATCCACGCCGTCGTTGTTGAAGCCCAGGCGGTTGATCACCGCTTCCTTCTCGGGCAGCCGGAACATGCGCGGCTTCGGGTTGCCCGGCTGCGGGCGGGGGGTCACCGTGCCCACCTCCACGAAGCCGAAGCCCAGCGCCAGCAGCGCGTCCACGTGCGCACCGTTCTTGTCCAGCCCGGCGGCCAGGCCCACCGGGTTGGGGAACAGCAGCCCCAGCGCCCTGGTCGGCAGCGGCCTCGGCGGCGAGGCCAGCAGCGGGTTAAGCCCGCTGCGGTAGGCCGCCTCCAGCGACGCCAGGCCGAGCGCGTGCGCGCGCTCGGCGTCCAGTGCGAACAGGAACGGGCGGCTGAGTCCGTACATCGGTGCGCGTCGCGGCCTGTCAGAGGTCGAACTTGATGCCCTGGGCCAGCGGCAGCGCGTCGGAGTAGTTGATGGTATTCGTCTGGCGGCGCATGTAGGCCTTCCAGGCGTCGGAACCGGATTCGCGGCCGCCGCCGGTCTCCTTCTCGCCGCCGAACGCGCCGCCGATCTCGGCGCCGCTGGTGCCGATGTTGACGTTGGCGATGCCGCAGTCGCTGCCGGCCGCCGACAGGAACGCCTCGGCGCGCTTGAGGTTGGTGGTGAAGATCGAGGACGACAGGCCCTGCGGCACCGCGTTCTGCATCTCGATGGCCTCGTCCAACTCCCTGTACTGCATCACGTACAGGATCGGCGCGAAGGTCTCGTGCTGGACGATCTCGGCGTCGTTGCTCAGGCCGGTGATGATCGTGGGCAGCACGAAGTTGCCCGGGCGGTCGATCGCCGCGCCGCCGGTCTCGACCTTGCCGCCGGCGGCCTCGGCCCTGGCGATGGCGTCGAGGTAGGCGTCCACGCCGTCCTTGCTGTTCAGCGGCCCCATCAGGTTGGCCGGGTCGGTGGGATCGCCGATCTTCTTCTCCACCTGCTTGTAGGCGGCGACGAGCTTGGCCAGCACGTCGTCGTACACCGATTCGTGCACGATCAGTCGGCGGGTGGTGGTGCAGCGCTGGCCGGCGGTGCCGACCGCGCCGAACGCGATGGCCGGGATCGCAAGCTTCAGGTCGGCGGTTTCATCGACGATGATCGCGTTGTTGCCGCCCAGCTCCAGCAGGCTGCGGCCCATGCGGCGCGCCACGCGCTCGCCGACCATGCGGCCGACCTTGGTGCTGCCGGTGAAGCTGATCAGCGCGACGCGCTTGTCGTCCACGAAGCCCTGCGCCAGGTCGCTGCCGGCGTCGTTGAACAGGAAGAAGATGTCCGGGAAGCCGCCCTTGCGCAGCGCCTCGTTGCAGATCTTCATCGACGCGATCGCCGACAGCGGGGTCTTCGGCGAGGGCTTCCAGATCGTGATGTCGCCGCAGATCGCCGCGACGAAGCTGTTCCACGCCCACACCGCGACCGGGAAGTTGAATGCCGAGATCACGCCGACCAGGCCGATCGGGTGCCACTGCTCGTACATGCGGTGGCCCGGGCGCTCGGAGTGCATCGTCAGGCCGTACAGCTGGCGCGACAGGCCCACGGCGAACTCGCCGATGTCGATCA
>CAMLJA010000136.1 GCA_946480065.1 uncultured Thermomonas sp.
CGCGCGCCAGCGCGCGGCCGTCTCGGCCGGGCATGTCGAGGTCGGTGAGCAGCAGGTCCGGCGCGAGCTCCCGGAGCATCGCCAGCGCCTGCTCGCCATCGGCGGCCACGTCGACCCGATAGCCCGAGCGCTCCAGCAGGTCGCGCGCCTGCTCGCGGATCAGCGGGTTGTCGTCCACCAGGAGGAGGTGGCGGGCGGCGGACCCTGCCGGCTCCGCATCGGCCCCGGTTGGCGCGGCGGCGGGCTCGGGCGCGTCGCGGCTCGCGGCATCCGCGACCGGCAGCCGCAGTTCGAACAGCGCGCCGCCGCCCGGCGCTACCTCGACCCGCAGGCTGCCGCCGGACTGGTGCACGAAGCCCTGGACCATGGCCAGGCCCAGGCCTGCACCCAACGCCTTGGTGGTGAAGTAGGGCTCGAAGATGCGGTCCGCCAGTTCCGGCGGGATGCCGCTGCCGGTGTCGCGCACCCGCAGCAGGACCTGGTCGGGCGCGTCCGGCGCGCGCGCGGTCTGCAGCAGCAGGCGCCCGCCGTCGGGCATGGCGTCGCGCGCGTTCGCGGCCAGGTTGAGCACCGCGGTGGTGAGTTGGGCGATGTCGGTGCGGCAGGGGGGCAGCGCGCCGTCGGTTTCCAGCACCACCTCGATCCGGTCGCCGACGGTCGCGCGCACCAGCGGCAGCAGTTCGCGCAGGCGGGCGTCCAGGTCTTCCGGCTGCAGGTGCAGCAGCTGGCGGCGCGAATAGGCCAGCAGCTGCCCGGTCAGGGCGGCACCGCGCTCGGCGCAGAGCAGGGCGTTGGCGGCGTAGTCGCGGCCGCGCGTGCCCGGCGGCAGGTCCTCGAGCAGCAGCTCCAGACTGCCCTGGACCACGGTGAGCAGGTTGTTGAAGTCGTGCGCCATCCCGGCCGTCAGCTGGGCGATGGCCTCGAACCGCGCCTGGCGCGCGCGCTCGGCCGCCTGCCCGGCGCGCGCCGAAATGTCGCGGATGATGTTGACCGAGTGCAGGGTGCCGTCGCGGCTGGCCACCAGCCGCGAACCGACCTCGGCCAGCACCGTGCTGCCGTCCTTGCGCCGGAACGTCAGCTCGCCGTTGAACACGCCTTCCTGCTCCCGCCGGAGCAGGGCGCGCCGCAGCGCGGCGTCCTCGGGGAACATCAGCTGGTCGCGGGTCATGCCCGGCAGCTCGTGGGGCGCGTAGCCGAACAGCTCGCAGGCGCCGGGGTTGGCGGCCACCACCGTCTCGCTGGACTCGGCGCCGCCGTCGGTGCGCGCGTACAGCACGGCGTCGACGATGTTGTCGAACAGGAACCGGTACAGCGTGTCCTGGCCCGCGATGTGCTCGCGGTAGGCGCCCAGCGTGCCGGCGTGGCCGATGACGCGCTGCAGGCGGTCGCTGAGCGCGCCCGCGAAGTCCAGGTGGCCGTCCGCCGGGACCAGCACGTGCGGGGCCAGCGCCAGCATGGCCAGCGGCCGCCGGTGTTCGTCCAGCAGCGGGACCAGCGCGACCACCTCGCCCGCGTCGGCGGGGCGGCCGGCCGCGTTCGCCCGCACCTGCGCCACGCCGCCGTCCAGGGTCCACGGCCCGGCGGCGAGTTCGGCCAGGCCCTGCCAGTCGCCCACCTGCAGCAGGGTGCGGGTGGCGGCGCCGGTGGCCGGGTCCAGCGCCACCAGCGCGGCGGCCGCGGCGTCCATGGGGTTGCCGCGCAGGCGCTCCCCGAGCACGCGCGCCAGCGTGTCCAGTCCGCCGTCGGCCATGGCGTCCAGCGGGATGTCGCAGGTGGCGTGGCGGCGCGCCAGCACCACGTCGCGGGTCTTGTCGACCGCAATCGAGATCACCCCCAGCGCGTCGCCGCCGTCGCCGCCGACCGCGCTGTAGGAGAAATCGAACCAGCACTCCTCCGGCCGCCCGTGCCTGGCCAGCGGTAGGAGGGTGTCGTGGAAGGTCATCGGTTCGCGCGTGCGCCGCACCTGGGCCAGCGCGGGGCCCAGGAACTCCCAGATCTCCGGCCAGCTGTCGCGCACCGGGCGTCCGAACGCGGCCGGGTGCTTGTCGCCGTAGATCGCGTTGTAGGCCGCGTTGTAGACCTGGATGCCGTCGGCGCCCCAGGCGGTGGAGACCGGGAAGCCCGACGCCAGCGCCATCTCCACCACCGCCCGCATCGCGGGCGGCCAGCCGGACACCGGGCCCAGCGGGGTGGCGGCCCAGTCGGTCGCCTCGAACAACGCCCTGTTGCCGCCCATGCCGGGTTCCCGATGTGCCGGTGGGCATTGTCGGCACACCGGCGCGCCTCCCGCAAGCCGCGATGCCTTGCGACGATTCCGGCGCCGTTTCCGTCCCGGGCACGAGTTTGCGTGGTCCCGCCCGCCCCGCCGGCCTTGTCCTCTGTGCCCGCGCGATGCGATTCCGGCCGCTTACCGCGGACGGCCGGCCCTGCGGATACCGGCGGTGCGCTGAGGGCGTCGAATCGTGCGCTGCATCATGGCTTTTGGCTCCCAACATCCTATACTGCCAGGTTAACTTGACAGCCCCGCGTCGCTTCGCGACCGGGCAGCGGCCACCTTCCCCCCAGGGCAAGGCCGCGGGAGACCGCAGGCCCATGAACCGCCCCGCCGAGCGAAGGAACGCCGACGAATTCCCCGCGCCCGCGCCGGAACCCACCGGCGTGCGCGGCTGGCTGCATCGCTGGGCCACGCTGCTGGACGGCGAGATGGCCGAGTTCCCGCGCGAATACCGCGAGCGCGTGGTCGAGTGGCAGGAGCGCAAGACCCGCTTCGCGCTGATCGGGGTGATGCGCCTGTTCGTGGCGGTCGCCCTGTTCAAGACCATGCTGGCGCTGGCCGGGGTGTGGCCGGTGGCTTCGCCCGCGTGGGCGTACGTGGTCCTGGCGGTGGTGATGGCGCTGGCCGCGCATGGCTACCGGCGCGCCCGCGGCACCGCGGCCGAGGCGGCGGTGGCGGGCGTGTTCATGCTGGCGCTGCTGCTGCTGGCCTTCGATCCCGCCGCCTTCGTCCGCGGCGAGGTGCAAGGGGCGATGGGCCTGCTCCTGCTGCTTCCGGCGATCGGCATCCCCCTGCTCGTGCTGCTGCGCAGCGCGCTGGTGCTGGCGATCGCCTGCGTGCTGCTCTGCACGTGGTTCCTGGCCCACAGCGGCTGGGACACCAGCTGGAAGCTGGCCTTCGGGGTGAACATGGCGGTAGCGGCGTGGGGCGGGATGATGCTGCGGGTGTTCCGCGCCAACATGAGCGTGGGCTTCATCCGCTCGATGGAGGCCGCGATCCTGCAGGCCACCACCGACTCGCTGACCGGGCTGATGAACCGCCAGGGCTGGTTCAAGGCCGCGGAACTGGCGCTGCAGCAGGTGCGCGAAGGCGGTCGCGTGGCCAGCCTGCTGTTCATCGACCTCGACGATTTCAAGAAGCTCAACGACACTCACGGCCACGCGGTGGGGGACGAGGCGCTGCGCCGCACCGGCCAGGTGCTGGCGGCACGGCTCAACCCGGGCGCGCTGGCCGCGCGCATCGGCGGCGAGGAATTCGTCTGCCTGCTGCCCGACCAGCTGCCCGAGCAGGCGCGGCGGCTGGCCGAGCGGCTGAGCGCGGAGCTCAAGGCCGGCCCGATGCCGGTCACCTTCAGCGCCGGGGTGGCCGAATTCCAGCCGGGCGACGGCCTCAGCGAACTGATGGCGCGGGCCGACGCGGCGATGTACGCGGCCAAGGAGCGGGGGCGGGACCGCGTCTTTTGAAACGCTTGCAGCGCCGGTCCCGGTAATGGGAAGAGTGGGATTTTCACGTTGTCGCAACGGGCACGGCTCAGGATGAACGTCTAAAATCTCCCCTCTCGGAGTTCGGCAATCGGCATGGATGCAGCACTGCTTCTGAAAGGCATGGACATGGCGGGCGCGGCCATCGCGTTCGTGGTGACATTCCTTGCGCTGATCCTGCTGCACCCGCTCGCGTCGCGCCTGCGGCTGCTGGATTATCCCCACGGCCGCAAGGACCACGCGCACCCCACGCCGATCACCGGCGGATTGGCGATCCTGGCCGGCTGCCTGCTGACGTTCGGTGTCTCCCATATGGCCACGGCCAGCCTGCAGGCGTTTGCCGCGGCCGCCGTGCTGCTGGCGGTGGTAGGGCTATGGGACGACCTGAGAGACCTTCGCTGGTATTGGCGGATCCTGGCGCAGGCGGTGGCGGCACTGATCCTGGCCTACTGGGGCGGCGTGCGCGTGGAACAGATCGGACCCGTGTTCGGGCTGGCCGACATGTCGCTGGGCTGGCTGTCGGTGCCGTTCACGGTGTTCGCTACCATCGGCCTGATCAACGCGATCAACATGATCGACGGCGCCGACGGCCTGGCCGGCCTGCTGGGGCTGACCGCACTGGCGCTGTTCGCCTTTGCGGCAGTCTACGCCGGCAACCTGCTGCTGGCCGCGTGGCTGTCGGTGCTGTGCGGCGGCCTAGCCGCCTTCCTCGCCTGGAACTTGCGGCTGCCCTGGCGCCCGCACGCAAGGGTGTTCCTGGGCAATGCCGGCAGCGCGCTGCTGGGTCTGGTGATCGCATGGACCGCCTTCCGTCTGACCCAGAACCCCGGACATCCGGTGAACCCCGTGCTGGCGCTTTGGGTTCTGCCCATCCCGGTGATGGACTGCCTGGTGCTGATCGTGCGGCGCCTGCAGGAGGGGCGCTCGCCGTTCTCCGCCGGCCACGACCACATCCACCACTTCATGCAGGATGCCGGCTTCGGGCCGACCCGCGCCGCCGTGCTGCTGGCGCTGTTCTCCATCTTCACCGGGGCGGCGGCGGGCCAGGCGATGCGGCTGGACGTGCCCAACCCCGTGCTGCTGCTGGCCTACGTGGCGCTGTGCGTCGGCTGGTACTGGCTCACCCGCGACCGCGGGCGCGCAGTCGCCTTCTTCCACCGGCTGCGGGGCGGGTCGGCGGCCGCGGTGCCATCTGCGGCGGTCGCGCCCAAGCGCCCGCTCTAGCGGCGGGCCGCTACTCCAGCTGCGCCCGCGCCCAGGCAGCGTCCAGCGTTTCCATCGCGTCCAGCGGCTTGGCTTTGGCCGCCTTTTCGTAGGCCTCCGCGGCCGCGTCCTCGTTGCGGCGTTCGTCCAGCAGCAGCAGCACGTTGCCGTGCTCGATGTGCGCGATCGGGGAGGCCGGCGTGAGCTTCAGGGCCTCCCTGATGTGCCGCTCCGCCTCGGCGGCCTTGGCGCCGTAGGTCATGCCGCCGATCAGCGCGCCGATCTTGCCGATGATCTCTGCGTGGTACAGCGCCAGCGCGGTATGCGCCTCGGCGTGCTTCGGCGCCAGCCCGAGCGCGGCCTCCAGCGAGGCGCGCACCTTGCCGGCGATGCCCAGCTTCAGCGCCTTGGCGATCGACAGGCCCTGGCTGTAGCGGCCCAGGGCGAAGGCGCGGCGGTAGTGGCTGTTGGCCTCGCCGGGCAGGGCGCCGATCGCCGCCTCCGCCAGGGCCGCCGCGCGCTCGAAGCGCTGCAGCCGTTCGGCCTCGTCGTCGACCAGGTAGGTCGCATGGATGCCCAGCGCCTTCACAGCGACCGAGGCGCCCACCGGGCCCAGCGCCTCGCCGGCTTCGAACGCTTGGCGGAAATCGCCGCGGTGGAACGCCCGCCAGGCCTCCTGCAGCGCCGCGGCCAGCGCCTCCGCGTCCAGCTTCGGCGCCGCCTTGCCGGCGGCCTTCAGCAGCGCGGCGGCGCG